>JBDLHW010000149.1:0-5042 GCA_039715155.1 Campylobacterota bacterium
CGCTCATCTTCATGTGGTGTAATAGCACCAAAACCTTCAAACTCTAACTGAGCCCCTGCCTTCATCTTGTCAATAGGCGTTAACATCGCTTCATAATCAACAAAGTGTTCTCTCTGCTCAGATGCATTTTCATACTCACCACCGTGAGTAATTGCAAGCTCCGGACAAACTTCAGCACAGTAACCACAAAAGATACAACGACCAAGATTGATTGTATACTCTGAAACCTCTTTACGAGAGTTTTTGTCTATCTTAGTATCCATACGAATACAATCAGAGATACAGATCTTCTCACAAAGTCCACAACCGATACATCTCTCAGCATCTGACTCCCAAAGTCTCTTCATCTCATGAACTGCACGATAACGCGGTCCAATCGGCATCTTCTCTTGAGGATATGAAACAGTATGAATATCAAACTTAATCATCTCTCTCATTACAACCCAAAGACCAACAAAAAGTTCGCCTCTGAAAGTTCTTTTAATTACACGCTTAAACTTACCCCAACCATCAGTAGGATAATCTTCAATATCAACTAAAAAGTAACCGTTATCAGCTACATTTCTGTCATTAAATTGTTCCATTTTCATTCATATCCCCTTAAAACATCATAATAAAGCCAGCGATTACAACATTAATCACTGCTACTGGCATAAGTACTTTCCAACACAACCACATAAGTTGATCCGGTCTAACATCTGGCCATGCTGCTCTAGTCCATAAAAAGAAGAAGAAGAAGAATGCCACTTTTCCTAATAGTGCTAAAGCACCTAAGAAACTACCATCACCATAACCACCTAAGAAAAGTAGAGGGATTACAAATGATAGGAAGAACATATTTGCATACTCGCCGATGAAGAAAAGACCCCATCTCATACCAGAGTACTCAGTACCAAAACCGTCAATAATCTCATGATCATTTGCGATTAAGTGGAACGGTGTACGACCAGTTTCAGCAAATGCAGCTATCCAAAAAAGGATAAATGCCACAAAACCTACACCATACATGTTAAAAATCATCCAACCATTCTCAACTTGGTATTGATTAAAATCAATTAATGAAAGTGAACCAACAATCATAATCGGAGCTAAGATAGAAAGACCAGTCACTACCTCATACGATATAAATACAGCAGCACCACGGGCAGCAGAGAGAAGTGAAAACTTATTTGCTGAAGCCATACCACCTAGAAGTGGACCATAAAGACCAACTCCCATAATACCAAGAATATATAATATACCAACATTAATGTCTGCAACTATCGGATGTACTGTATATCCAAATATATCAAACTGAGGTAAAAATGGAATTGCAGCAGCTGCCATAAATGCAGTCGCTGCAGTAATCACAGGTGCAATCTTAAAGATAGGACCTACAACATTTGTAGGAACAATATCCTCTTTTGTAAATAGTTTGACACCATCTGCCGCAACCTGTAGTAATCCGTAAGGACCAACGTTCATTGGTCCAAGACGACGTTGCATAAATGCAAGTACCTTACGCTCAAAGTATGTACCTATACCCGCTAAAGCAGAAAATACAAGTAAAACTACAACGACCTTTATAACCGTTTCTATTAAATATGCTACTTCCATATATTACACCTTTTCAATCGAAGCTGAAGCAAAGCGATAACCGCTAAACAGAGCCTCTGAATTTAATTTAGAATCAAAAGTTGGAATTACTATAATATTACCAGCGATTTTATTATCACTTACTATTTTAGTAATCAGTTCACCATTTTCACTCTTAACTTTTACACTATCACCTGCATTTAGCTCAGAGTCATTCAGGTACTCTTCACTTAGGTAAACACCACTCTCCTCATCAAGGTTTGTAGCTTTATTTGTAAACTCACTAAACTGTCTTACTGGATTAGCAGAGTAAATAACTCCATCAGCTAATGCAAGTGCTTCATCAATCTCTTTAACACTCTCATCGCTTGATGCTTTTTTACCCATATTTTTCAGCTCATATCCACGCATCTCTTCACCAGCATTTGTGTAGTAGTTTGGCAGGTCATCAAAAGCTTCAGCTCTGAAACCTTTAGATGTTGGTAGTGCTGAAGTATAATCAATTGTAAGCTCAGACTTAAGGCCTAAAGCATTAGCTAAATCATTTAACACATATCCACCATATAAAAGAGCTGCATTTGTTGGATTTACACGCTTATTAATCGAAGTAAGAGTTCCCTCTTGCTGATTCATAGCCGGCATATCTAAATCTCCATCACCTAAAGCAGAGAGAGTAAAGTCACCTTTTGTGTTATAACCAATCGCATACTCTCCGCCTTTAGCAGAGAGTTTGTTGATTAAAGATACACCAAGTGTATTTGTAAGTGTAGGAATCATCACAAGTTCAAACTCACTATACTTTTCAATCAATGCAACAAGACGAGCTAAGTTCTTAGCATTTGGATGGTTATAAAGGTCAGGTCCTACAACTAAAGAGAAGCTATCTTTTTTCTTCATGAACTTCTCTAATGTTTCATTAAAGTTTTCAGGCATACCTAGCATTTCAACTAGTCTATTATCATCAACCTCTACCTCTTTTGAAACTTTTTTGCTTACCATTTTCGACTTATCTACTTCTACTTCTCTCTCTTCGCCTGTATCTGGATCCATTTCAATCTCAGTTACTATCTCAATCACTTTCTCTTTTACAGTCTCTTCTACTGTAATAGTTTTAGTAGAGTGGAAAGATGCTAAATAATCAACAATATCAGTTGGCAACTTCTCTTTATCTGCAAAAAGATCAAGGATTAAATAGAGTGCTGTCTCTTCTTGTAGAGGTTTATGATTAATGCTTAGTAGGTTTTTACTCATATCATCAACAACCGGGTCACTTACAGGGTGGAAGTAGAGTGCCGCACCTTTGTTTACTGTAAGAGAGTTGTTAAGTGAATATCTTGCATTTGGATTATCACTCTTAATCGCTGTACCTACAGAAACAATAAAGTTAGTGTCTGCAACAGCTTTAAGATCACTTCCGTAAAGACGTGTTCCACTGATAGCAGAGTACTCTTTTAAGAAGTTCTGGAATGATAGAGCTTCATCATTTACAAGTTTATACCCAAACTCATCACTCAGTTTTTGAAGTATTAGAGCCTCTTCATTTGTAATTGTTGAAGTAAAGTTAATCGTATCAGCTTTTTTGAATGCTTCAACTGCTTTACCAAACGCAGCTTCATCTTTAGTTACATCTGCATTTTGATAATCAAATCCGTATCTACCGGCACCACATAGTGAAACATAGTTCCATTCGTTCATAACACGGTAAATCTTATCTTCTGGATTATCAACACTTGTATGTTTTGTCTCGTAAGATATTTGACAACCAGCCGAACAGTGACCACAAGTAGCAGGAACCTGTTTTAGCTCCCATGCATTTGACTTATACATAAATTCAGTATCTACTAAAGCTCCAACCGGACAAACAGCAGCACACTCTCCACACGACGTACAATCAAGAACATCCGTACCGTTAGTTAAGCCAATAACTGACTTGTTAAGCTTATTCCACATAGCATATGCATCTTTAGGCATCTCTGCTTTATACTCTGCATCAAGAGCATCAGCACCACGAGGAATAGTCTTAAGTGAGTTATCACCAATCATATCCTTACATGCGGTAACACAACGCTCACAAACTATACATAAGCCCGGATCGTAGTGTAGATGTCCCCAGTCATGAGAGCTTCTATTTACATCTTTTACAGCATAACTTTGCGAGTCAACACCTATCTCTAAAGTATAGTTTTGAAGCTCACACTCACCTGATTGATCACAAACACCACACTGAAGAGGATGGTTTACATCGTAAACCTCCATAATTGCTCTACGCTCTTTCTCAATATTTTCAGTTGTAGTGGTGATGTTCATCCCATCTTTAGCTTTAGCATTACAAGCGTACACCTGTTTTCCGTCAGCCTCAACAAGACAAATACGACATGCCAAAGTTGGACTACATCGTGTTAAATAACATATCGCAGGAATAAATATATCATTCGCACGTGCAGCATTTAAAACAAACTCGCCCTCTTGTGTTTGGACATCAACTCCGTCAATATTAATTGTAATATTACTCATTTTCTACCTTTAGCTTAACTTGATTATATCTATATTCAGAACTTACCGTATCTAAGTCAAAATTTGGATTGAACGCTACTGTTCCTGTCATATTTTTATCTACTTTAAGTTTACGTATAAACTCTTCTCCGTCAATAGTGAATTTCACGACACTTCCTGGTTTTAAATTTGCTGCAGTTGCAAACTGCTTTGAAGCTATAAGCTCATAGTTTCCAGCAGATTTTTTCTCTACAATCTGCTTACAATTCTCAGTAAAAACATTGAACTGGTCTAATGGATTACAGCTATACACCACAGTTCCATTAAACTCATCTAAATCTTCAACATCTTCAACTAGAGCATTTTGAGTATTACTCTTTGACTCTATTTTAATACCTCTAGTAATCTTTCCAGAAGGATCAATACTGTTTGGCAACTCATCAAATGTAATCTCACCAAACCCAAGTTCTGATGTGTACTCAATTACATTCTCTTTTTCTAAGCCTAAAGCACAAGCGATATCATTTAGTTCATAGCCGCTATATTTTACACCGGCATTGAGGCTTACAAGGTCTTTATCTATATTAACAAAGGTTCCTTCTTGCTGGTTAAGAGCCGGCATATCTAAATCACCACTGCCCTTAGCACTCAATGTAAAGTCAGCCTTTACATTGTAGCCTACAGATAATCCCTCTGAAGCCTCATCCAACTCACATATTTGGCTTACGCCCAGTGTGTTAGTTTGAGGCGGAATTATAAGTACTTTAAACTCACTGCTTTTTTGTAGCAGACCAACAATACGAGCTATATTGACTGACTCAGGATGGTTAATTACATCTTCACCAATAATAATTGTTAAAGCTTTTTTTCTTTTTGAAAAGTGCTTGAGTAAATCTATCTCTTCTAGAGCTATATTACTCTCACCGCTTAAGTAACCCAGGTCCAGTGAATCAAAAAACTCTTGCTGTGATGAC
>JBDLHW010000015.1:0-18446 GCA_039715155.1 Campylobacterota bacterium
TATAGATGAGCGATACATAATTATTTCAGATTTGTTTTTTCCTAAAGGTAGGGCATCAACTACCATCATGTAGTAACCATTCTTTGGTGCTTTATAGACATTCATCACACCGCTCTCATGAAGTTGTTGTATATGCAGTTCAGCTCTATCTTTAGAGACCTTTACAGTCGGATTCCACTTAGTGGTAATAACCTGATAGCTGGTTCTTGTCTGAGAGGTTGTTTTTATCCTGACATCCAAACACTTTGGTGCCATCTTTTGAAAAGTCTTGCCTATGTCAGTGTGAGAACGTGCAACTTCAAACTTCTCTACCTTACCCAAAAAAGCACCAGGAAGCTCTTTTCTAAACTCGTCCGATGTCTGTGGCATTTTGCCGGCACATCCCGAGAGTAAAACTGTAACAATAACCCAAGGCAATATTTTACGATAATTCATCATAATCTCTCCATTTATAATAAGTTTTTCTTAATTGATAACTAAAAAATATTCTATACTCTTTTTCCTCTTTTTTAGATAAAATATAATTATAAGGATGGGAGATGTTAGGCGAAAAAATGTTTTTGAATATATTGGTTGCTCTTGTTGCAACTACGTATTGGTACGTGACTGGGCACTATCTCCCTGCTATTTTAGGTTATATCTTCATCTTGCTGTTTTTATATGCAGATGAGCTCTATTTCGTCTCCTTGGTAGTGGGTGTTATTACTCTGATAACTATAATTTATTTTATTTTTTCTGATTACAATCTTTATAATGATGAGGATGCTATTTCTCAAATCGGGGTAAGTATCTTATATATGTTAGTGATTTTTTTTCAATCAAGAGAGATATTTAACGCTGATTAGTATTGCAAAGTGTCATATTTTTAAAATCTCTTTAGCTATTGTATTAATATATGAGAAAAAAGAGCATTGTAATGATTTTAGGAAAATGTCCATTTTGTGACGACGGTCAGGTAGAGGTGCGAGAGAAAGAGGTCAGTGGTAAAAAAGTAAAGCTTTACGCCTGTTCTAACGCCAATTGGAAAACTGAGGATGGTGAGATGTTTGAACTCACCGAGAACTCTACATGTGACTTTAAGATTTGGCAAAACACACTCTCACGTTATGGAAAATGGCTCTCATACAAAGAGGTGAGGGGACTGCTTGAAGATGAATCCATTGAAGTTGAACTGCTTAGTAAAAAGTATGGTAAAAAAGTTTACTACAACAAACATATAGCCCTGAATCAAGAGTATGGTGTCAGTGTTCTTTGGGATTAAAAATGATAAAATTAGGCTATGTTGAAACAGTACAAAGAAGCTATTGAAAAAAGCAATATTATCTCCAAAACAGATGTTTCTGGGATCATCACCTTTGTAAATGATGAGTTTTGCAAGATTTCCGGTTACTCTCAAGAGGAGCTTATCGGTTCTAATCACAACATAGTGCGACACCCGGATGTTGAAGAGTCAAAATTCAAGCTTCTTTGGGAGACCATAAACGCAAAAAAATCTATAAAGACACTGTCAAAAACCTCGCAAAAGATGGCTCCACTTTTTATGTAAACACTACCGTAATCCCAATCCTTGATGAAGATGAAAATATAGTTGAGTTTATCGCAACCAGATATGATGTTACAAAAGAGGTTTTTTATAAAGAAGAACTTCTCAGACGTGAGCTAGAACTTCAAGAACTCAATACAACTCTGGAAAAAAGAGTTCAAGAGAAGACGAAAGAGCTTGAAGAGTTGAACAAGACCCTGCACTCCAGAGTCGAAAAAGAGATCGCTAAAAATGAAGAGAAACGCCAAGTTATGTTTGCCCAATCCCGTCTTGCAAGTCTTGGAGAGATGCTTGCAAATATTGCCCATCAGTGGAGACAGCCATTAACTGAACTAAACCTCACCACCTTTAATATTAAAAAGGCTGCATTAAATGATGATGGAGATGAGGTCAATAAACTCTATGCCCAGAGTAGAACAATCATTAAAAATATGTCAAACACTATAGATGATTTTACGAATTTTTTTAAACCAGATAAAGCCAAAGAGCACTTCAGTGTGAGTGATAGTGTACGTGAGGCTATCTCACTTCTGGAGAAATTGATAACTGCTGAGATGATATCGGTAAAAACTGATCTGCAAGAGATAAAGGTTTTTGGAATTTCAAACGAGCTTACACAGGTTATTATCAATCTGATTAAAAACTCCAGTGACGCATTTATACAAAATAGTATTTTGATAAGAGAGATAAACATAAGTGTGAAAGAGGAGAGTGGCTACGCACTTATTGAGCTTCAGGATAATGCTGGAGGAATAAAAGAGAAAAATAGATATAAAATTTTTGAGCCATACTTTACAACAAAACATGCAAGTCAGGGAACAGGTTTAGGCCTTTTTATGTCGAAGATGATTTGTGAGAAGGGAATGCACGGCTCACTTGATGTTGTATCTAAAAAGAATATTACTAATTTTAGTATTAGAATACCTATTGAGGGTAAGCATGAAGAGTAAGATTTTAAAAGGTTTAAAAGTTCTCTTAGTTGAGGATGAAGAAAATCTGGCAACTCTTTTAAAGAATGCTATCGGGGATAGTTTTTACAGTTTTTCTCTGGCTAAAGATGGACGAGAGGGCTTAGAAAAGTTCTTGAGTATCTCTCCTGATATTATTATCACAGATATTATGATGCCAAATTTAACAGGTTTAGAGATGGCCAAAGAGATACGAAAGCTAGATGAAAATATACCAATAATTATACTTAGCGCATTTAGTGAAAGTGATAAGTTTCTTGATGCTATAGATATTGGTGTGGTGAAGTACTTTATCAAACCCTTTGACCCTGAAGAGCTTCTAGACTATATAGAGAGTGTTGGAGAGAAAATTGGGAGTAAGTTGGTTGAGCTAAGTGACGGATTTTCGTATAACTTTACCAGGTCAAATCTCTATAAAAATGGCAGGTATATTTCGGTTTCAAAAAAAGAGAGTAAGTTTCTAGGGTTACTTTTAGCTGGTAGTGATGACTCCTATATAGTAGATGAGGAGATGATTAAAACAACTCTTTGGGGAGGTGAGGAAGTTAGCTCTGAGCGACTTAGAACTTTCATAAGAAGACTAAGAGCTAAAACCTCAAAAAATTTAATCCTAAATATAAAAGGACAGGGTTACCAGATAAACCGGTAAGCCTGCTTTTTTATCTATATATTTACTGATACCTATTTATATAGACCAGTAGATGGATGGTTCGGTTTACTAATCGTTGAGTTTCCACTATCCTTTGTATCGTAGTGAACAGTATCTGTTGCTTGTAAAGCTCCTGCTAATAAAACCGCTGTTAAGATAATCTTCTTCATAATATTTCCTTGGTAAGAGCGCATTACGCTCTAGAATTTTAAATCAGATAAAATTTGTCTTATTTAATTAAGAGAAGTATAACTGATAATGGAAATCAATAAAATGATATATATCAAGAGAGTTAAATTTCTATCTCCAGACGACTTCTAAAGCTTTTGAGAGTCTTGAATCATCAAAGGAGAGGGATGCGTGTGAGAGGTTTCCAATGTTATTTTCAGTAAGCAGAAACTTTTGAATGTAATATCTCTTATCATAGCCCCGAAAGATTAAATCATCTATAATGGTATTGATATCATCAACATCAAGAAGGTCACAGTGCAGAGTTGTTCTTACTTCAAACTCTATATTGCTTTGTATAAGAAGATTGAGAGTTTTTGAAAACTCATCATATCTGTTTGAGTGAGTGATTTGCATAAATTTTTCTTCGGGAGCTTTATAGTCAAGAGCTACATAGTCAAGCAGATTTAGTTTTAGTAACTCTTCTACTCTCTTATAGTCTGTACCATTAGTATCCAACTTAATTAAAAAGCCTAATTCTTTAATCTTTGTGCAGAACTCTACTAACTCGTGTGAAGTAGCTTCTCCACCAGAGAGTACAACAGCTTCTAAAAGATTGACTCTAGTTTTTAAAAACTCTAATACATCAGAGTAGCTATGTTCTCCATCTTTAGCAAATACTATTGTCTTGTTGTAACAAAAATCACAACGCATACTGCATCCGCTAAACCAGACTATACAAGCTAAGTGGTTCGGATAATCTAGATGAGTGAACTTCGTTATGTCATATATGATCTTATCGTTCAAGGAATTGGACTCTCTGTCTATGCTCACCGGTTTTCCCAATATTGAAACTCTCTACAGGTCTGTGGTAACCCATTACTCTCGTATATACTATACACTTCTGTCTCTTACTCTCTAATACTTTTAATATCTCATTTTTACTCATGATACTTGCTCCTCATTAAATTCATTTATTAACTCTTCATCACACTTGGGACAAAACTCGTGCTCTCCAGATATATATCCATGTTTTGGACACACTGAAAAGAGAGGTGTCACTGTGATGTATGGAAGTCTAAAGTTAGAGATAACATTTTTCACTAACTTGCGACAAGCCTCCGTTGAACTAACCTTTTCCTGCATATAGAGATGCAGAACTGTTCCTCCTGTATATTTTGTCTGCAGATCATCTTGAAGAGTGAGTGCTTCAAAAGGGTCATCTGTTAGGTCCACTGGAATCTGTGAGGAGTTTGTATAGTAGATATTCTCATCCATTCCGGCTTGAATGATTTTGTCCCCATATCTCTTCCTGTCCTCTTTAGCAAACCTATATGTAGTTCCCTCAGCAGGAGTAGCTTCTAAGTTATAAAGATTTCCACTCTCCTCTTGAAACTCCACCATTTTGTCTCTCATATGATTTAAAATCTCGGTTGCAAACTCTATGCCTGACTCAGAACTAATGTCATCAGTACCCTCTGTGAAGTTTAAAATCATCTCATTTACTCCGTTTATTCCAATAGTGGAGAAGTGATTGTTAAATCCCGGCAGGTATCTAGATGTATATGGAAAAAGTCCTCTATCAAACATATCCTGGATAAAGAGTCTCTTCTTCTCCAGAGTTGATTTTGCATGATTCATCAGTTGGTCTATGCGAAGAACTAAAGCCTCCTTATCACCTTTGTAAAGGTATCCCAATCTTGCCATATTGATAGTTACAACACCGATACTTCCAGTCATCTCTGCACTACCAAAAAGTCCACCGCCGCGTTTTAGAAGCTCACGTAGGTCAAGTTGCAGACGACAGCACATACTTCTCACGTGTCCCGGTTTGTAAGCCTCCTCATTCTCTACCAGCTTTCCGTTTTCATCTCTTTTATATTGACTCCCTATGAAGTTTTGAAAATATGACGAGCCGACTTTTGCTGTATTTTCAAATAGCAGGTCTGTGTTCTCACCATACCAGTCAAAGTCCTCTGTGATATTTACAGTAGGAATCGGAAAAGTAAAAGGCTGACCTGTTTTATCACCCTCAGTCATAATCTCATAGTAGGCTCTGTTGATTTGGTTCATCTCTTTTTGAAAGTGTCTGTAAGTCATATCTTCGAGTCTTTCACAACCTCTCTGACTTGCCTCACTTTGTAGTTCGCTGTCTAAAAAATCTTTTAGAATATGCTTCTGTTTTCTTGTAGGGATTTGATCTTTAAGGTCATCGGGAACCGTCCAGTCTATAGTGATATTTGTAAAAGGAGACTGCCCCCAACGAGCAGGAACGTTGAGGTTGTAAACAAAACTTCTCACAGCTTTTTTAATCTCAGAAAATGAGAGCTTATCTCTGAAGACATAGGGAGCTAAATATGTATCAAATGATGAAAATGCCTGAGCACCAGCCCATTCGCTTTGAAGTATTCCTAAGAAGTTTGCCATCTGTCCAAGAGCTTCACGAAAGTGTTTAGGGGCATCACTCTCAACCCTTCCTCTCACACCATTAAAGCCCTCATCAAGAAGTGCACGCAGACTCCAACCGGCACAGTAACCGGTAAGACAGTCTAAATCATGAATATGATAATCACCGTTTCTATGTGCGTGACCCTCCTCTTGTGAGTATATCTTATCAAGCCAGTAGTTTGCAATAACTTTTCCCGCAGTATTATTAACAAGACCTGCGTTTGAGTATCCGGTATTTGAGTTGGCTTTGATTCTCCAGTCACTTCCATTTATATACTCTTCGATGGTCTGTGTTGAGTTGATATATGTAGTGTCTTCATCAAGCAGGTTGTCTCTTTGCATCTTATGCATATGACGATAAAGTATAAATGATCGCATAACATCAAAGTATCTTGCTTTATAGAGCTCTTGTTCAATAGCATCTTGAATATCCTCAACCGCTACAACTCTTTTGCTCTTTAAAGTCTCCAAAACATTAAAAAATATAGAACTATTGTAAGTCGTATGTTCAATTTTAAAAGCTTTTTTTATTGCATCTTCAATTTTAAAAGCTTGAAACTCTTTATAGGAGCCGTCTCTTTTTAAAATATTTTCAACCATACCTGATCCTCGAGTGTTTTTCGTAGTTTATAGAAAGATGGATTAAGCACTAATAACAAAAATGGTCACTATTTTGTCACTAATTGGAAAAATAAAGATAAAAAAAGCAGTTAAAAAGAGTTAAAATATACTCACTTAATAAATCTTTTAAATAAATTTGGGTACAATCCTCGTCCGCTTTGCTGTTTTAACAAAATAGTTAGAGTATTTCTATCTTTATATACTATATATAACAGATAAAAGTATTGGCAAGCATATAATTGTGAGCCTAAAAGCAGCAAAGACAAAGAATAAAGGACTTTCAATGAAAGTACGTGCTTCAGTTAAGAAGATGTGTGACGACTGTAAAGTTGTTAAAAGAAAAGGCATTGTAAGAGTAATCTGCAAAGTTAAAAAACATAAACAGAGACAAGGATAACCATGGCTCGTATATCAGGTGTAGATTTACCTAAAAAGAAAAGAGTAGAGTACGGTTTAACGTATGTCTATGGTATTGGTTTACATGCTTCTCGTCTAATATTAGCGGCGACAGGTATTGACCCTAACAAAAGAGTTTTCGAATTAAACGAAGCAGATGTAGCAGCAATTACTGCGGAAATCCGTGCAAACCATATGGTTGAAGGTGATTTACGTAAGAAAGTAGCTATGGATATTAAGGCACTTATGGATTTAGGTTCATATAGAGGTCTACGTCACCGTCGTGGTCTTCCATGTCGTGGTCAAAAAACAAAGACAAATGCGCGTACTCGTAAGGGTAAACGTAAAACTGTCGGCGCAGCATAAGGATTACTAGATGGCAAAAAGAAAAGCTGTTAGAAAAAAAGTAGTAAAAAAGAACGTTGCACGTGGTATCTGCCACATCGCAGCATCATTCAATAATACTCTTGTAACAATTACAGATGAGATGGGTAACATGATTGCTTGGAGTTCTGCTGGTTCACTTGGTTTCAAGGGTTCTAAAAAGTCAACTCCATTTGCTGCACAGGCTGCTGTTGAAGCTGCTGTTGAAAAAGCGCAAGTACATGGTATAAAAGAACTTGGTATTAAAGTTCAAGGTCCTGGTTCAGGTCGTGAAACAGCAGTTAAAGCTGTAGGTGCTATCGAAGGTATCCGTGTTACATTCATGAAAGATGTTACACCATTACCACACAACGGTTGTCGCGCACCTAAGCGTCGTAGAGTTTAAGGAGATTACTGATGGCAAGATATAGAGGTCCAGTAGAAAAGATCGAAAGAAGATTCGGTGTAAGTCTTAACCTTAAAGGTGAGCGTCGTTTAGCGGGTAAATCTGCATTAGAAAAAAGACCTTATGGTCCTGGTCAACATGGTCAGCGTCGTAAGAAAGTTTCTGAGTATGGTTTACAACTTAATGAGAAGCAAAAAGCGAAATTCATGTATGGTGTTTCTGAGAAACAATTCCGTGCACTATTCGTTGAAGCAAAAAGAAAAGCTGGTAATACAGGTACAAACCTTGTTACGCTTATCGAGCAGAGATTAGACAATGTAGTTTACAGAATGGGATTCGCTTCTACTCGTAGATTTGCACGTCAACTTGTAACTCACGGTCACCTTTTAGTAGATGGCAAAAAACTTGATATTCCTTCTTACCGTGTTAAACCGGGACAGAAAATAGAAGTTCGTGAAGCAAGCAAGAAAAATACTCAAATCGTTCGCGCTATTGAGTTAACAAACCAAACTGGTCTAGCTCCATGGGTTGATATCGATGCTGAGAAAGTATTTGGTATCTTTACTCGTTTACCAGAGCGTGATGAAGTTGTTATTCCTGTTGAAGAACGTTTAATCGTTGAGCTTTACTCTAAATAGTAATTAATAAAAAGGGCGTAAAATATGAAAAAAATTAAAACTACTCCACTTGCTCCACAAGAGTTTGAGGTAGAACAGATTAGTGAGAATGAAGCTAATATTATGGCATATCCATTTGAAACTGGATACGCTATCTCTTTAGCTCATCCACTTCGCCGTTTTTTATTAAGTAGCTCAGTTGGTTATGCGCCAATCGCTATTAAAATCGAGGGTGCTAAACACGAGTTTGACTCAGTGCGTGGTATGCTTGAAGATATTTCAGATTTTATTTTAAATCTTAAAGAGATTCGTTTTAAACTAAATGATGATGCAACTGAATCAGAAATCAACTACAGCTTTGCTGGTCCATGTACTATTACTGGTGCAGACTTAAGCAATGATGAAGTAGAAGTAGTAACTCCAGAAGCTGCACTTGCAACTCTGAATGAAGACTCAACTCTGAACTTTAGCATCAAAATTGCTCAAGGTATCGGTTACGTTCCAAGTGAAGATACTTTTGAAGAGTTAGAAGATGGATACATCGCTTTAGATGCTTACTTCACTCCTGTTAGAAGTGCAACTTATAAGATTGAAAATGTACTTGTTGAAGACAACCCTAACTTTGAAAGAGTTGTATTAAACATTAAAACTGATGGTCAGATTTCTCCAATCGATGCATTTAGAAACTCTTTAGAGGTTATGTACGCACAACTTGCAGTATTTAACTCAGAGATTAGTATTAAAGCACCAACTACTATTGAGAGAGTTGAAGAGTCACCAGATCTTAAAAAACTAACTACTAACATAGATAGTTTAGGGTTAAGTGCACGTAGTTTTAACTGCCTTGATCGTTCAAACATTAAACTAATTGGTGAAATTACACTAATGAGTACTAATGATTTAAAAAATGTTAAAAACCTTGGAAAAAAATCATACGATGAAATCGTTGAGAAAGTACAAGAATTCGGTTTCGCAGTTGGCGCTGACTTAGCTGATGATGTAGTTACTGCATTAAAAAAGAAAATAGAAGCTTTAGAAGCTTAATAGAGGAAGATATATGAGACATCGTCATGGATATCGTAAACTAGGTCGTACAAGTGCTCACCGTAAAGCACTTTTAGCGAACCTTAGTATTTCGTTAATTGAACATGGTAAAATTGAAACTACTGTTATGAAAGCAAAAGAACTACGTTCTTATGTTGAAAAACTAATCACAGTTGCTACTAAGAATGACTCAAATGCTCATAGAACAGTATTTGCAGCACTTCAAAATAAAGAAGCAACAAATAAACTAGTAACTGAGGTAGCTCCACAATACGCAGAGCGTAATGGTGGATACACTAGAATTACTAGAACACGTATTCGTCGTGGTGACGCAACTACTATGGCATTTATCGAATTAGTATAATTATTACTATTTGATAACTCATTGGGCATCTGCCCAATACCCCTTCAAAACTTCCACATTCTAAAATACTTTAACAAAAAGTGAGACACAATGAGTAATTTCGCATTTGGAACCTACAGAATAACTGACCAAAATCCGCAACATATTCAAGCACTACGTGAGGCAATTGACTCTGGTATAACTATGATAGATACATCAAGTAACTATATGGATGGAGCAGCTGAGCGTGCAATAGCCCTAGCGTTTAGAAGTTTCGATGAAGAGAGAAAGAAGAGTGTAGAGATAGTAAGTAAATATGGCTACATTCAAGGCTTCAATATGGAGCAGCATCGTGAGAGTAAATTTGAAGGTGTAGTTGAGTTCAGTGAGCACTGCTTTCACTCTATAGCCCCATCATTTATGAAAAATCAGCTTGAAGCTTCCCTCTCTCGCTTAGAAGTGCAGAAGATAGATTGTTATTTAATACACAATCCAGAATATTACATTCTTGATGCAATGAACAGAGATGCTGAGAGAGACGAAGTTTTAGATACTATGTATGATAGACTTTATGATGCCTTTGTTGGTCTGGAAGAGGCAGTGAAAGATGGGAAAATAGGCTCTTACGGAATAAGCTCAAACAGTTTTTCAAAAGCAAACAATGATCCAGAGTTTTTACCTTATGAGGACTTGATCACCTTAGCAGATAGAGCATCAGAAGCTGTTGGGAATGATACGCACAGTTTTACAACTATACAACTGCCTATAAATATCTTAGAGACCGAAGGACTTAAATGTGCTTCTTGGGCAAAAGCTAACGGACTGAGAGTTCTGGTGAATCGTCCTCTTAATGCTTTGCAAGATGGAAACATGTTCAGACTTGCAGATTATGATGAGAGTTCAGCCTACTATCATCATCTTAATGAACTTTTAGATGTATGTGACAATGATGAACTTAAACCCATCTATAATCTGCTTGAACAGCTAGATGAGAACAAGCATAAATTTGGTTGGATTGGTGATTTTGACTCTTTTTTATATGGTCAAATACTGCCACATATAAAAAACTCTTTAGAGAGTATGGATGAAGAGAACTTGGAAACTATGCTAAAATACATAGATATGTTTTTCATAGAGTATAGAAAGATGGTTGCATACGAGTGTTCTAAAAATACAAGAGTTCAATTAAAAGAGCAGTTTAAAGAGTGTGAAGAGAGTCTGCAGGAGTGTGCTTTAAAATTTTTAATGCACAGAGATAATGTCGATTATATACTTGTGGGTATGAGAAAACCCTCTTATGTACAGGAAGTTCTTGCTTTAAAAGCCTAAAGTAAGTAATCTAGTTAAATTTTTTATGACATGTTAAGCGATTTTGTCATATTTTATGACTATTAAATAAATATAAACTATTAAGAAGGAAAATATAGATGATTCCATTTTCAGACGAAGAGTTATTAGACCCAGTTAAAACAGTTATAGACAAGGTACGTCCTTCTTTAGCGCTTGATGGTGGAGATATAGACTTTATTGCAGTAAAAAATTCAAAAGTATACGTACAGTTAAAAGGTGCATGTATAGGATGTGCCAGTAGCGGCAGTACACTCAAGTATGGAGTAGAACGCCAACTCAGAATGGATATTCACCCAGAACTTTGTGTTGTGAATGTTCCAGTTGGTATGGAAAACGATATAGATAATCTATAGAAAAGAGATAAATGAGCACAATAAGCAAATATAAAATATTATCACAAGCAAAAGAGAGCTTTTCCAAGGCAGATTTTAAACATGCCTTAGAGCAGTTTGCACAAGTTTTGCAAAGCTATCCTAACTCAAAAGAGGCCTACAATGGTGTAATTCTCTCAGAGATGGCTATGAGTGGAGAGGGTGGTGCTGAGGCTCTATTTGATTATTATGAAGTTTTAAAAGAGGATGACAAGGAGCAGGCTGATTTCATTATGGAAGAGATTCTTCAAAATATGGATGGTTCTTTAGAGAAGTTAAGTGAAGTATTCGCTGAGCCGATTCGGGATAGACTAGAGTTAGAAGATGGCATTTTATATAAAGACTTTAAAGCCGTTATTGATAATGGAGAGAGTTTCAGAGAAACTTTTGAAAACATTATGTTCTCAACACGTGTGATTATTACTCAAAAAGAGGACTTTATAGACTTTTTAGAGAACTTAATAGATAATGATTTTCATGAAATGGCTTTAACGTATTTAGAAAATGCACTTAGTATCTATCCAAGTGATGAGCTTTTACGAAAACTCCTTAAAAAATTAGCTAAGGGCAGTGTTAGTGAAGATTGAACTACCAAATCAAGCCTATAAGTATGTAACTGAAAATTCACAAGAGTGTGACCAAGAGACAGCATTCGTTCTAACTTCTCAAAATGAAAAATATCTTCAAAATGCAAAAGATAACTCTGCTCACTCAATCATAAAAGTGAGTGAGATAGCAGAACTTTTTGGTGTAGATAAAATAAAGATAGTTGGGATTACCGGGACAAATGGTAAAACAACAACAGCGAGTGCAATCTATTCATTTCTATTGGACCTCGATTATAAAGTTGCAATGCAGGGAACTCGTGGACTCTTTATGAATGATGAAGTAGTTGAAGGAAAAACTCTTACTACTCCATCAGTTTTAAACACATATATGCATATCTATCAAGCGGTTCAGGCTGGATGTGAATATTTCATTATGGAGGTCAGCTCTCACGCTATTGTTCAAAAAAGAGTTGAAGGCCTTAACTTTGAGCTTAAGATCTTAACAAATATTACCCAGGATCATTTAGACTATCATAAGACAATTGAAGAGTATATAGCAGTTAAAAACAGCTTTTTTCAAGATGAAGGAAAAAAGTTAATTAATAAAGATGAGACAAAGGCAGCATTTAATATTAAAAACACCTATACATACGGTATAGAAAATCCGGCTACTTACAGACTCATGGCTTATTCATTAAATGATGGCTCTAGTGGTATAATTCAACACTTTCAAGAGATTGTTCCATTTACTGCTTCGCTTCACGGCTTTTTTAATCTTTACAATCTTATGGCTGCTATTGGTGCTGTACATCTCTTAACAGGTAAGAAACTTGAAGAGGTTGCAGATGTAGTTGATAACTTTGCAGGGGTGAGTGGTAGAATGGAGCAAGTTTGTGAAGCTCCAAATGTTATAGTCGATTTTGCTCATACTCCGGATGGAATGCAGCAGGTTCTCAATGCTTTAAGAGAGAAAGAGCTTTTAGTAGTATTTGGTGCGGGTGGAGATAGAGATAGAGAGAAGAGACCACTGATGGGAAGAGTAGCGGCTTCTTTAGCTAAAAAAACTTATATAACTAGTGATAATCCACGAAATGAAGACCCAGAGTTAATAGTAGAAGATATTCTTGAAGGCATAGAAGACAGATCAAATGTAATTGTTGAACTGAATAGAAAAAAAGCTATTGAGATGGCTCTGGATGATCAGGAAGATGAAGAGGTAGTTGTAATACTTGGTAAGGGTGATGAATCTCATCAGATTATATATGATGAGAAACTACCTTTTGATGATAGAGCGGTTGTTAGAGAACTTTTAAATATCTAAGGTTTAAAATCTGACATTCACTCCAATATACCCTGTGTGAGACATAGACTTTTGAATATCTGCGTCTGAGAGTTGTTGAACTTTTTGATATGATGTATATTTATAGTCATAAGCAAGTTCAAGATCAAAATGCTCACCCATAGGTATAAATGTACCTGCTCCTAGGTTAAATGTACCAAAACTAAGAGTATCATTGCCGCCATCAACTGTAGTCTCCATATATCCCATACCGAAACCGGCTTTTACAAATGGGTTTATATATATGCCAAGGTCAAATGCCTTAATAAGTTCAACATTCAGTCCATATCTCGTACCATTGGCAACAGTACCGTTGATATCGAGCAGTTGCTCCGAATTATCAATATAATCAACTGAAAACTCAACAGCATACGCTTCTCTATCACCATATCCGAATTTTACTCTAGCCATATTAGCGGATATGTTTGTCTTAGCGGTATCATCTAGAGTCTCACTGTAGATTCCTCCACCAACACCCATATAAATTTTTGCATCTGAGTATAAAAAAGATGTCATCAGTAGTGAAAATAGTACAATTTTTTTCAAATTTTATCCTAATTGTTTTTTGGAATTATAGCTTAAAAAACTAAACTTATTTTGGCTAATTAGAATAAAAGGGTATATTTTTGCTATAATTTCAAAAAAATTAAGGACTAAATTTTATGGGAATTCCTCAACCGGCATTTTATATATTTAAATGTGAGCAATCAGCTCCTCCAGGTATGCCAAAACCATCGTGTGTAACACCAGAGACTCAAGACCTATTTCAGTACACAGCACAAAAGCTGATGATGGAAGGTATTATGATGACTGCACCAATCGTTCGTACTTCATGTATGAATAGATGTTCTTCTGGACCAGTTATGTTAGTAGAGCCAGGTCATACAATGTATGCAGGTCTTAATAAAGAAAAAATTGATAGAATTATTGCAGAGCATATCATTGGCGGTAATGTAGTAGAAGAGTTTGTAATCGATGCTGAACAGTGGGATGCACCAATTTCTCCTGCTGATATGCGTAAGCAGATGGGAAAATAGGAAAGAATATGTTAATTGATATGTTGTACAGCAAAATTCATCGCGCTACAGTAACTGATGCTAACTTAAACTATGTTGGTTCTATTACTATAGATGAGGAGCTTTTAGAAGCTTCAAAGATGAGAGTTGGACAAAAGGTTGAGATTTTAAATATCAACAATGGTGAACGTTTTAGTACTTACATTATTTTAGGAGAGCGCGGTAAACGTGACATCTGTTTAAATGGTGCAGCTGCTCGTAAAGTTCATAAAGGCGATAAGGTAATTATTGTGGCATATGCTACATATGATGAAAAAGAGCTTGAAACATACAAGCCAAAAGTCGTTATCTTAGATGATAATAACGATATTGAAACTATAGCGGATAGTATTTAGTTTCATGTTTGGAAATATGGGCGATATGAGTAAAATGCTTGAAGGGATGCAGGAGAATGCAGCTAAGCTTCAAGCTGAACTGGCGTCTAAAACTTTCAGTGTAAAAACTGGTGGCGGAATGGTAGAGCTTAGTGTTAATGGTACTGGTGAAGTTATTGATTTAAATATTGATGATGAGCTTTTGTTGGATAAAGAGTCTCTGCAGATTCTACTCATTGGTGCTATGAATGATGTGAACAAAATGGTTCAGCAAAACCAGCAAAGCAGTGCTATGGGCATGCTGGGCGGTATGAATCCATTTGGAGGTCAATAGGTGCTCCGTCTCTTCGTAGCACTAAACCTTCTTCTTTTAAATCTTTATGCTTGCAAGGGTGGATATGACTCTTGTAAAAATAAAATAAACGACTCAAACTCAATCTCAAATAATATACTCCAAATACCTGTAAAAAAACATCAACGAATAATCTTTTCAAGAACTACACCCGATGCTAAAGTACTTAAGCACGATCCTTTCCTTTCTCTGTATCTAGTAGAAGATAAAAAAGGTTTTAAGCATCCATTTAAAATTAATCACAGGCTCACTTTAGGAACTGCAGTTGTAAACCAAAAAGAGGCTGTTGAGGGTAAAATTTTAAAGCGTCAGGTTGGTTTAAACAGTTTTGCAATGTTTAGTGAGTGTATCACTGTACCTAGCCTACTGCTTACAAGCTGCTGTTCATTAGAAGGTATAGCAACACCAGAGGGTGTAATAGAAAAAGCGTATATAGACAGGTTTATAAATATAAAAAAAGTATCTTACTCTGATATAGGTATTAGAGTTAAAGATGAGAAAAAATCAGTAGTTGTAAAAGTGATAAATCCTTTTATGCAGGGTAATCCATTCAAAGTCAATGACTTTATCTT
Source organism: Campylobacterota bacterium (assembly GCA_039715155.1). Lineage (GTDB taxonomy): Bacteria > Campylobacterota > Campylobacteria > Campylobacterales > Sulfurimonadaceae > Sulfurimonas. The sequence goes on from JBDLHW010000015.1 coordinate 15,489, forward strand.
AGAAGTGAACGGTAAGAGAGTAAAAAATGCTTCGGGAGTTATGAGAGATATACTTTTCAGCAAGATTGGTTCAACTCACAATGTAAAAGTAAAAAGAAACTCTAAAGTTTTAACCTTAAAGACCAAAAGTCAAAAAAGATATGGTGGCGGATATCTAAGTGATATATTTTTAGAGTTTGTGGGAATCTCTTTTGATAAGAATTTAAAAGTAGTAAAAATAGAAGAGAAAGCCAAAAAGTATAGTTTGAAACTTGGGGATAAGTTACTTAAAATTAATCAAAAAGAGATTACAACCGAAGCTGATATATTAGAAACTATTTCTAAAAGTGAAGAGTCCACAAATCTTCTCTTTGTAAGAGATGACTTTCAGTTTTTTGTGAAGATAAATTAGTTAAAATTTCATATGCAAAACTTTGAGAGCTTTTTACTAGATAACTTACCGGTATCAAAGAGTATCCATCCAATTTATGAGGATGCTCTACACAATATGTTGGTGGCTGGCGGTAAAAGATTTCGTCCTGCACTTTTACTAGGTGTAGTTGCTGCGTATAACTCACTGCTGCTTGATGGTGCAAGACACGCAGCCTATGCGATTGAACTTCTTCACACATACTCTCTGATTCATGATGATTTACCCGCAATGGATGATTCACCCCTTCGTCGTGGTAAACCAACACTACATGTCTCTTTTGATGAAGTAACAGCTATCCTTGTTGGAGATGCACTTAATACCTACTCATTTGAAGTTTTATCTCATGCTCCTTTTTCGGACTATACAAGAGTTCAACTTATACGTGAGCTAGCAAGTAATGGTGGACTTAACGGTATGGTTTTAGGTCAGGCAATTGACTGTTATTTTGAAAATAGTCCACTCAAAGTTGAAGATATAAAATTTCTACATACAAACAAAACAGCAAAACTTATAGCAGCCTCACTAAAGATGGGTGCGATAATAGTTGGCAAAGAGGAGTTAGGTGAGAAACTTTATGATTTTGGTATTAAGCTCGGACTCCTATTCCAAATCCAAGATGATATTTTGGATGTAACGCAGAGTTCAGAGGAAGCTGGAAAACTTACGAATAATGATGAAGATAAAAATAGTTTTGTGACTATTTTAGGACTTGATGAGTCGATGAAACAGGCTAATGAATTAGCTGATGAACTGACAAAAGAGATGAATAGTTTTGACGAGAACTTACAACGTGAGTTGTCGCCTTTACTAACGAAATATATAAACAGACATAAATAAGGAAATATACAATGAGTAATCAAATGCGTCAAAAAATGGCAGACAGTATAAGATTTTTAGCGGCAGATATGGTTCAAGCAGCAAATTCAGGTCACCCGGGTGCACCGATGGGTCTTGCAGATATAGCTGTAGTGTTAAGTGAACACTTAAACCACAACCCTAAAAACCCTTCATGGTTAAATCGTGACAGACTTGTATTCTCAGGCGGACACGCAACAGGTCTTATCTACTCACTTTACTATCTTTGGGGATATGGCTTAGAAGTTGAAGATTTAAAGAATTTTCGTCAGTTAGACTCCAAGACTCCAGGTCACCCAGAATTTGGTCACACAGCGGGTATTGAGATTACTACTGGTCCTTTAGGTCAGGGTATCGCAAATGCTGTTGGTTTCTCAATGGCTTCAAAATTTACTGGTGCTCAAGTTAATTCTGATACAGCTGATTTGATTGATCACAATGTTTATTGTCTATGTGGAGATGGCGATTTAGAAGAGGGTATCTCTTATGAGGCTTGTTCTATTGCTGGGCATAACAAACTTGACAACCTAATTCTTATCTATGATTCAAACCGTATTACTATTGAGGGTTCAACAGATTTAAGTATTTCAGAAGATATTAGAAAAAGATTTGAGTCTCAAGCTTGGGATGTTTTAGAGTGTGACGGTCACAACTTTGATGAGATTGATGCTTCTCTTACTACAGCAAAAGCCAACACTAAACCAACTATCATTATTGCAAACACTATCATCGCAAAAGGTGCTGGAAAGCTAGAGGGTTCACACCACTCTCACGGTGCTCCACTTGGTGATGATATTATTGCTGAGGCAAAAACAGCTGCAGGATTTGATGCTGGTAAAACTTTCCATGTAGATGAAGATGTAATGGCAAGGTTCAGATGTGCTGTTGAAGAGGGTGATTTACTAGAGCGTGAGTGGATCCACTCTCAAAAGACTATGCCGCTGATGGAGCAAAATGAAGCGCTTGATGCACTTCAAAATCCAAATTTTTCTCGTATTAATTATCCTGAGTTTGATAAGGCTGAAGCTACACGTGGAACTAACGGAAAGATTATGAATGCAATTGCTAAAGGGGTTCCAAGCTTCTTAGGTGGGAGTGCAGATTTAAGTCCTTCAAACAAGACTAATCTAAATGACATGGGTGTTTTTCCAAAGGGAAGAAATATCTACTTTGGTATTCGTGAGCATGCTATGAGTTCAATCGTAAATGCAATGGCTCTCTATGGTCCACTTATGCCTTTCTCAGCTACATTTTTTGTATTTTCAGACTACTTAAAACCGGCAGCTCGTATAGCAGCACTAACAGGAATTCAGCAGTTTTTTGTTTGGACTCATGATAGTATCGGTGTTGGTGAAGATGGTCCGACTCACCAACCGATAGAGCACTTGTCTCAGTTTCGTGCACTTCCAAACTTCTATGTATGGCGTCCGGCTGATGGTGCTGAAAATGTAGAAGCCTGGAAAACAGCACTTGAGATGAGCAAGTCTCCATCTGCATTTGTATGTTCTCGTCAAAATCTTGCAGTTTTACCAAAAGCTGTAAGTGGTGAAGCTGCAAAAGGTGGTTATCTTTTATCTGAAGATGAAAACGCAAGCTTAACAATCATGGCATCGGGTTCAGAGGTAGAACTTGCTCTTAAAGTTAAAGAGTCATTAAACGCAGCAGGCGTTAAGGTGAATGTAGTTTCTGTT
>JBDLHW010000150.1:0-4936 GCA_039715155.1 Campylobacterota bacterium
ATCTCTTTTACTACCTTGATCGCTTCTTCAACACTGTAAGCGTTTTCACTTTTTGGCAGATCCATACCAATTTTTATCATAGCCTCATTAAAAGCAGAACGGTCTTCACCTTTGTGGATGGCTTCGGGAGTTGCACCTAAAAACTCCACTCCTTCGAGCATCCCTTTTTCATACATACTTGTAGCTACATTTAGGGCAGTTTGTCCACCCATTGTTGGAAGCACGGCATCGACATTTTCATCTTTAATAATCTTAGCAATAATATCTTCTTTGATTGGCTCGATGTAAGTTCTATCTGCAAATTCCGGGTCAGTCATAATAGTTGCAGGATTAGAGTTGATAAGAACTACGCGGTAACCTTGCTCTTTTAGAGTCTTAACAGCTTGAGTCCCAGAGTAATCAAATTCACAAGCCTGACCGATAACAATCGGACCAGAACCTATAAGTAAAATAGTGTTGATGTCGGTGCGTTTTGGCATTTTTGACCTTTTAGAATAATCTATTAAAAATTTAGAGATTATAGCTAAGAGGCACTTAATATTTGATGAGTTTTTTGTTTAATTTTTAATATTCGAATGTGTATATAAGAGAAACTAATCCTGAGTAGATATAATCCTCTGTAACTATAGGACTGTCAGTTGCTTCTTGTGATAATCTGTCAGCTCTAAGGTTTATAAATGCTGAGAATTTATCTGTAAGGGGGTGTTTTATGTAGGCCTGAGCACCGAGTAAAATTCCATTATCCGGACTGTATTGAGCAAAATTTGAAGTTGTAACTTCATTCTGTTTTACCCCATAATAATAATTTATAAAGTCTGATGATTGATACATAAAAACAAGGCTTGGGTAGAGAGAAAAATTTCCAAATTCAAAGTCATAACCAACTTCAGTTCTTAAAATCCATGAGTCATATCTATCTAATATATCTGTAAGTGCCATAATCTCAATGTATGCTTTATCTGTTTTGGCACTAAAAGCCAAACCGCCTTCCCAAGTTCTTTCTCTCTCGTCCATTCCCTCTATTTCATTTTTTTCATACCCGTAAGTTCTGGGTTGCGCTGTAAGAGAAAATCCCCAAGCGTAATCATCATTTTTCTCACCAAGGAAGTAGATACCCCCGCGACTCCATCTAACATAAAAGAGCCCATCATCGTAAAATATTACCGGTGAAGGCAGAAGGATGTTGTCAACATTTTCATATGGCTGTGTTTGAATATATGGCCCAAAACCAATAGTTATTTTTTGCTTATCTTCTTCTGCACTTAAGCTTACAAATAGTAATGAAAAAATTAAAATATATTTCATTTCACACCTCTAATCATGTGGAAGTAGCCTGGATCATTTGCCTTGTAGTATTGCTCTATTATAGCGTTTTGATAACCTTGAGATTTTTTAACAGAGATTACACGTCCTACTTTCAAACCTTTGAAAAAAATATTATCCAGTCCAGAGGTTATTACTTCATCTCCCTTTTTTATCTCGAACCAAGCGGGAATAAACTTAACAACCAAGTTTTCATCGTTATTACCGTGAGCAATTCCTGGAGCATGTTTATCTCCAATAGATACAGCATAAGAGCTCTCTATATCTCTGTTTAAAAGTCCTAAAGCTCTTCCATTTTTTGAGATTACAATGCCTGCAACTATCTCTTTATATGTTAAACCATATATTTTAGAAGCGTTGTACTCTGGTATTTCCATCCAGACTCTGTTTAAATTTCCAAATTGCTCATATGAGATTGTTCGAACTAACTCTACGTGAGGATCTGTTTTTAAACTGGAGTTGTTCTCTTTATAGAGGTCGTTTATTTCTGATGCGAGTTGTTGCATGACAAGGTGATTATTTTCATATTTATCTAGTCTCTCTTGAAGGGCACTAATCTGATCTGCTTGGAAAAAATGTTTGTTGAAACTGTTTTGGATATATTCGATTGAGTTATGGTAATTTATTTTTATTTGATTTTGAATAGATATTAGAGGTGCTTGAACAGTGTTTGAATAATATAGTGCACCCACAAAGAGTGCAATTAAGATTGATAAAAAGCTTAATAACTTTTTATTCATTCTCAAATAGTTCTTGTAGTAAATCTATCTCTTCTAGAGCACGACCAGTTCCGCGTGCAACTGCTAAAAGTGGCTCATCGGCAACAAAAACCGGGATTTTAACGATATCTGAAAGAAATTTATCCAGTTGACGAATGAGCGCTCCACCACCAGTTAAGATAATACCGTGATTTACAATGTCACCAGCTAAATCAGGTGGCATTTTCTCTAATACATCACGTAGTGCTTCAGCTATCTCTTTGAGAGGTTCTCTCATAGCTTCTCTTGCATCTTCAGAAGTCAGTTCAACAGAGCTCAAAAGACCTTCAACCTGGTCTCTACCGTTTACAACCATAGTCATCTCTGTGTCAAGTGTTACAGCAGTACCGATATTTATTTTAATCTCTTCAGCAACTCTTTCACCAATGAGTAAGTTGTATTTTTTTCTGATGTAGTTCACAATACCTTGATCTATCTTGTCTCCCGCAGTACGAATAGACTTAGAGAGTACCAAACCACCAAGTGAAACAACACCGATCTCAGTAGTACCACCACCAATATCAACTACAAGATTACCTTGTGGTTCACGGATATCAACACCGGCACCGATTGCTGCTGCCATAGGCTCTTCAATAAGGAAAACCTCACGTGCACCTGCACTTAAAGCAGACTCACGTACAGCTTTACGCTCAACTTGAGTAAGACCGTAAGGCACACAGATAATGATACGAGGAGAGATTAAAGAGCTACGACCATGAGCCTTTTCTATAAACTTTCTAATCATCTTCTCAGTCATATCAAAGTCAGCGATAACACCATCACGCATAGGACGAATAGCTTTAATGTTTCCAGGTGTTTTACCAACCATCTCTTTTGCTTCATGTCCAACTGCTAAAACTCTCTGTTGTCCATATTTTTCAGTTTTTACTGCAACAACTGAAGGCTCATTGATTATTATTCCACGTCCCTTAGCGATTACAATTGTATTTGCAGTTCCTAAGTCGATTGATAAATCGTTTGAAAAAAGTCCTACTATTTTGTTAAATATCATATTCTGTTACCTTATGCTGTTTTTTTTGTAGATTTTTTTATGTAAACTGGTTTCTCACCATCTTCTATGACTTCTTTAGTTATTAATACTTCATAACCAGCATACTCTGGCAGTTCGTACATAATATCTATCATATTCTCTTCTAAAATTGCACGAAGTCCACGAGCACCAGTTTTTCTTTTTATAGATTTTGCTGCAATTGCTTTTAGCGCATCATCTTCGAAGTTTAGCTCAACTTCATCAATAGAAAATAACTTCTTGTACTGTTTGATAAGAGAGTTCTTTGGTTCAGTCAAAATACGAACCATATCCTCTTCACTAATCTCTTGAAGTGAAGCGATAATAGGTAGACGACCTACAAGTTCTGGAATCAGACCATAATGAACTAAATCATCAGGCTCAACCATGTCAAAAGTAGGTTTTTTCTCATCTTTTGTCTTCTTCTCATGTCCAAAACCTAGAACATTCTCGCCTTGTTTACGTTTTAGAATCTCTTCTAGACCATCAAATGCACCACCGCAGATAAACAGAATATTTGTTGTGTCAATAGTTGTAAACTCTTGATTTGGATGCTTTCTTCCACCTTTTGGAGGAATATTTACAGCAGCACCCTCTACGATTTTAAGAAGAGCCTGTTGCACACCTTCACCTGAAACATCACGAGTGATAGAGCGGTTCTCACTCATACGTGAGACTTTATCAACTTCATCGATAAATACAATCCCTTGCTGAGCTCTCTGAATATCTCCATCCGCAGCTTGAAGAAGTTTCGTTAAAATATTTTCAACATCCTCTCCAACATAACCGGCTTCTGTCAAACTTGTTGCATCTGCTATCGCAATAGGGACATTCAGAACTCTGGCAATTGTCTGAGCCATAAGAGTTTTACCACTCCCTGTTGGCCCGATTAGTAAAACATTTGATTTTGCTATTTCAGTATCGTCATCAGTCACATTTTTTGTCTTGAAAATTCTTTTGTAGTGGTTATATACAGCAACACTCAGAAGTTTTCTAGCTCTCTCTTGACCGATAATATAGTCACCTAAGAAAGTGTCTAACTCTTTTGGTGTCATTAAGTTGTTGACGGCTTCAAGCAGCTCTTCATTTTCAGCCGCTGATGAGTCTTTGTCATCACCAAACATGATTTTATATGCAGAAACTACACAGTTTTTACAGATATAAACGCCATTACCGGCTATAAGTGGGTTTTCATCGCTTTCGCTTGCATCGCAGAAGCTACAGTGTCTATGTATCATATGTTCTTTCTCTCAAATGGGATTCCTCTTTTTGTTTTTAAAACAAAGTTGCATAGGCTACTTACGTGATGGTTATCACTATTTTCCAGTATCTCACTAGCTGTATCTTTAAGTGGTTTACCTGATTCAAAAAGCTCTCTATATGCAGATTTTAGAGCGTTAATATCATCACGTTCAAGATGACGTCTCAGACCTGTAAGGTTAAGTCCTCTAAGATTTGCACGGTTACCCTCTGCCATACAAAATGGTGGTACATCCTGAGCTAAAGCACTAGCTCCACCAACCATTGCATAGTCACCAATGTGGATAAATTGATGAATTGGTGTCATCCCGCCGATTACAACATGGTCACCAAGTTCAACATGCCCAGCCAGAGTGGCTGCGTTTGCCAAGATACAGTGGTTTCCTATGATTACATCATGACCTAAGTGAACATAACCCATAAAAAGATTATGATTACCAACGATAGTCTTGCTACCGCCGCCCTTAGTTCCAGGGTTAAAAAGTGTAAACTCTCTGATAGTGTTATTGTCACCAATGATTAACTCAACATCTTCGCCGGCAAATTTCAGATCTTGCGGAATTGA
>JBDLHW010000151.1:0-4928 GCA_039715155.1 Campylobacterota bacterium
GGGGTATGTTTCAGGGTGAAAATGAGTTAAAGAATTACGATGATTTCGAATTTGAGCCCTATACTATTGACTATCTTATTATGACTCATGCACACATTGACCATATTGGCAGAGTACCCAAACTTATGAATGATGGATTTAAGGGGGAGATAATAGCAACAGATGCCACTTTCGATATTGCACAAATCATGTTGCTCGATAGTGCAAATATCATCGAAGAGGAGTATCAGACTCTTTATAAAAAAGCCCTAAGATGCGGCGAAGAAGATATGATTAATGAACCACTGTATCTAAAAGAGGACGTCAAAAAAGTTTACGATGCAAAACACATTGTCGCCCAATATCAAGAAACTATTCACTTAAAGTCCGGGATAACACTCACACTAGGTAATGCCGGACATATCATGGGCAGTGCTTTTGTTGTAATCAGTTACGATGAATATGAGATATCCAGAACTATTATCTTTTCTGGTGATATAGGTGCTAAAGAGCGTCTAATAATTGACGGTCTTGATTTTGTCAAAAAAGTAGATCTTCTTTTTATCGAGTCTACCTACGGTGACCGTATTCATAAACCATTAACACAGAGTATAGATGAGTTTAAAAAGGCTGTAACAACAACAATAAAAGCTGGAGGAAACGTACTTATCCCCTCTTTTGCACTTGAGCGTACCCAAGAGATATTATGGATATTACGTGAGATGTATAAAGCGAACGAACTGCCAAAATGCAGAGTCTTTTTAGACTCTCCTTTAGCGATTAAAGCAACTGAGCTATACAAAAAGTACCCTCTGCAACTGAGTGAGGGGTGTGAAACAGTAGCAGAGTCAGGAGAAAGCCCTTTCACCTTTGAGACACTAGAGTTTTGCCAGACAAGAGAGGACTCTATGCGTATCAACGAGATAAAAAAAGGGGCCATCATCATAGCTGGAAGTGGCATGTGCACTGGTGGAAGGATAATGCATCATCTTAAACATAGACTATGGAACCCTCTAAACGCAGTAATTTTTGTCGGTTATCAAGTTAAAAATACACTTGGAAGAATAATTATAGATGGAGCAGAATCTATTTCTCTTTACAGAGAGAGTATAAATGTAAAGTCGAATATCTATACTATTAACGGCTTTTCTGCCCATGGAGACCAAAATGACATGATAGAGTGGATGGAAAATTTTGAAAAACTTGAAAAAATCTTTCTGATCCATGGGGAAGTTGAAAAAATGGAACTATTTCGTGATGCTATTATAAAAAGATTTAATATACGTGCTCACATCGTTGAAAAAGGTGAGCCACTTCACGTATAGCACCTATTTTTATGCTAAAATATTAATATATATACTTCATAAGATGAAGTGAACAGACCTTATGAAGAAATTAAGGAGTCTGAGATGGATGAGGTATGGTTAAGTCAATATGACAGTGGAGTCTCCTCCACTTTTGAATATCCAAAAATTCCGCTTTACAGCTTTTTAGAGCACTCACGTGAGAAATACCCTGACAACATAGCCTTATCTTATTTAGGCAATGAGATCACCTATAAAGAGCTTGATATATTAGTAAATCAAGCGGCTAATGCCCTGCTGAGACTAGGTGTTAAAGCAGGTGACAGAGTGGCACTCTACCTTGCAAACACCCCACAGTTTATTATTTCCCTCTATGGAATTTTAAAAATTGGAGCGATTGGAGTTCCAATAAATCCGCTATACAAAGATGAAGAGGTATTGTTTGAACTAGAAGATGCTGGAGTAAATACAGTTATCGTTATGAGCCGTTTTTACCCTCTTATTCAAAGAATTAGAGAAAAAGCAGCTATTAAAAATGTTATTGTGACAAATGTTAAAGCATATTTTCCGTGGCTGACACGTCTACTCTTTACTCTTCTCAAAGAGAAAGAAGATCGTGTGGAGATTGAGCATGGTGACTATGAGCTTGAAGAGTTAATGGAGCAAAGCAGCTCAGCTGAACCTGACATTAGTGTCTCTCACGAAGATGTTGCACTCCTTCAATATACAAGCGGTACAACAGGAAAACCAAAGGGAGTTATGCTCACTCACTATAACCTTGTAGTTAATGCTCTGCAGTGTAAAAACTGGATGAGTGACACAGAGGAAGGAAAAGAGAGAGTTATTGGCTGGCTTCCTTTCTTTCACAGCTTTGGTATGACTGCATGCCTGGGGTATACAATAAACTGCGCAGGGAAGTTAGTACTTATACCAAATCCTCACGATTTAGAGTATATACTCAAGACTATTGAAAAAGAGGAGATCTCAATAATGCCCGGTGTGCCGACAATGTATGCGGCTCTGGGTAATTATGAAAAAATTTCAAAGTATAACCTTAACTCCATCCGTGCCTGTATCAGTGGAGGAGCACCACTGATGGAGAATGTAAAAAAACGCTTTATAGAGCTTACCGGTTCAAAACTCGTTGAGGGTTATGGACTCTCAGAAGCTGCTCCCGTCACACATGCCAACCCAATTTACGGACTTAACAAGAACGACTCCATCGGTATACCGATGCCAGATACAGAGTGTAGAGTTGTCGATTTTGAAAATGGTGAAAATGATGTTGCGATAGGTGAAGAGGGTGAGCTGATTGTAAAAGCGCCACAAGTGATGAAAGGGTATTGGCATCAAAGTGAAACAAGTAAAGAAGCAATACGTAATGGATGGCTCTACACCGGAGATGTTGTTACGATGGATGAAGATGGTTATTTTAAAATTGTTGACCGTAAAAAAGATATTATCATTGTCAAAGGCTTTAATGTCTCACCAACAGAGATAGAAAAAGTAATCTGCCTCTCTCCCAAAGTCGAAGATGCAGCAGTAATCGGTATCCCTGATGAGTATTATGGAGAAAAGATTAAAGCATTTATCATAATAAAAGCTGGCGAGACTTTAGACGAAGAAGAGATACTTGAATATCTAAGAGAAAAACTTGCAAGTTTTAAGCTTCCTCGAGAGATCGAATTTGTTGATACACTTCCCAAAAATGTAATGGGAAAACTACTACGTCGCGTACTACTTGAAGAGGAAATGGATAAGATAACTAACTAGTAAGGTCTGGTTCTCCGCAGTGACGAAGTATAAAGTCACGAGCATGTTTTCGTAACGCAATAGCAAGCTTCCAGCTCCCCTCTTTGTCACCCTCTTCTGACACTATCTCAGCCGGATTTATTGGCTCCCCTATAGTTACAGTGATGGAGCCGTGCCGAGGGAACCATGATCCCCCACGCAGTATGGAACGTGAACCTCGTATAGAAACAGGAATGACTGCTGCACCAACATCAGCAGCTGTTTTAAACGCACCAAGATGAAACTGTCCAAGTCCGGGGATACGACTAAAAGTACCCTCTGCAAAAAAAAGCAGTCGGTTTCCCTCTTTAAGTACATTGAGCAGATGTTGTGTATCATCTACACTTTTACCTGTATCAAACCGTTCTACAAACTCTGCATTGAGATTCTCAAGTGGTAAGCGGGTTAAAAAACTTTGTGAGAGTTCAGATTTACTAACAACATGAAAGTCTCCCGGTAGCGAGGCAGCTATAACTAGACTGTCTATATAGCTGGCATGATTGACAACAATCACATAACTGCCTGAAGCACGGGAAATATTTTCAACTCCTATCACTTTAATCGGTATACGTGTAACTTTTGCAATAAAACGTGAACATGAACCCATAAATTTCCAGCGTGAGTTATGATTTGGCAGTAAAACAGCCCCTAACCATGCAACAGGCAATACTAATAAAAAAACCAACCAGCTATAAGCAGCAAAAGCAGAAGATTTTATATATATAATCATACGCCAAATCTGTGGTAAAACACTACTCAAAGTAAGTCTTATAATCTGCAATACAACAGAGTTTGTGTTTTTACCAATCTCTCCATTTTCATACATCTGTCTACTAGCATCACGACGAATCTTCCCGCTAGAAGTCTTTAGGACACTGCCAGGTGGTGCCAATACTATTTCGTCAAGCGGTGTCCCAATAAGGTCTGTTGCCAGTTCATTGATCTCAGCACGAAGCTTCATCTGTTCATCAGGCTCCTCACTGCGTGATTCAGCCAGTACAATCAGTCGTTCTGTGGCTGTTTTGGTATCGGTTGAGCCGAAGACTGCAACGCACCCTTTACGGATGCCTTCTATATTACTAATAGCCTTTTCCAGCTCATCCGGATAAATATTGCGCCCCCCGCGAATAATAATATCTTTAATACGCCCGGTTATAAAAAGCTCACCTTTGGCAATGTAGGCAAGATCTCCAGTATTAAGCCATTCACCGTCAAAGAGCTCATCTGTCTTTTTGCTATTACGGAAATAGCCACTTGTTGAAGATGGGCCACGAAACTGAAGCTCTCCCTCCTCACGTTCAGACAGCTCATGACTTCTGCGGTCAACAATACGAATCTGATGCCCTCTCAAAGGTACACCACTAGATACAAAATGTAATATGTGTAAATCATTTAACTCTGCCGGTATGGCCCTGCCTGTTTTCATAAAGGTATCACGTTCTACTTTATCAACTAAAACACCTCTCTGAAGTGGTGGGAATGCTACTCCGACAGAAGACTCTGCCAGGCCGTAAACCGGCATCATCGCCTTTTTGCTAAAACCAAAATCGGTAAAATGATCGATGAAACGCGTTAGTGTTTCAGGACTGACTGCCTCAGCACCGTTAAATGCCGCACGCCATGAACTCAAATCCAAACCTTTAAAGTCACTCTCTTTAACTCTGTGAAGACAGTACTCATAACCAAAGTTTGGTGAAGCGGATAGAGTCCCGTGGTGGTGATGTATTGCCCAGAGCCATCGCTCCGGACGTGCTAGAAAACTTAGCGGCGACATCACAACATATAAAGCACTAAAATAGAGGCTTCCAAGCCATGCCCCAATAAGACCCATATCATGATACAGTGGCAGCCAAC
>JBDLHW010000152.1:0-4903 GCA_039715155.1 Campylobacterota bacterium
TCTTTCTGATAACGACTACATGTATCAAGTTCATATCGTAAACTAAACCAGAGACAAAAAATGAGCAAAAAGTTATTTATAGAAACACTGGGTTGTGCAATGAACTCTCGTGACTCTGAGCATATGATTGCTGAGTTGCAAGAGAAAGAGGGGTATGAGACTACTGATACTCTTGAGATTGCTGACCTTATTTTAATAAATACCTGTTCTGTAAGAGAAAAACCTGTGCATAAACTTTTTAGTGAACTTGGCGGTTTTAACAAAAAGAAAAAGCCGGGTGCAAAGATTGGTGTTTGCGGTTGTACTGCTTCACATCTTGGCAAGGAGATAATAGAGCGTGCGCCCTATGTGAATTTTGTTTTAGGTGCTAGAAATGTCTCTAAAATCAGTGAAGTTTTACATAAAAACAAAGCTGTAGAGATAGATATAAACTACGATGAGAGTGAGTTCGCTTTTAAAGATTTTAGAACCTCTCCCTATAAAGGTTTTATCAACATCTCTATAGGCTGTGATAAGGCCTGTACTTTTTGTATCGTTCCCAAAACTCGTGGTGAAGAGATATCAATCCCAGACCATTTAATCATTCAAGAGGCTCAAAAAATAGTTGATAGCGGAGCGAAAGAGATTTTTCTTTTAGGTCAAAATGTTAACAATTATGGTCGCCGCTTCTCAGGTGATAATGAAAAAGTAAACTTTACTGAACTTCTTCGTCGTCTCTCAAAGATAGAGGGTTTAGAGCGTATTCGCTTCACCTCTCCACACCCTTTTCATATGGATGATGAGTTTATAGAAGAGTTTGCTCGTAATCCAAAAATCTGTAAATCAATGCACATGCCACTCCAAAGCGGCTCTACAAAAATCTTAAAAGATATGAAACGCGGATATACTAAAGAGTGGTTTTTAAATCGTGTTGAAAAGTTAAAGTCTGAGTGTCCAGAAGCTACAATTAGCACAGATATAATCGTTGCCTTCCCGGGTGAGAGTGATGAAGATTTTGCTGATACGATAGATGTTATGAAACAAGTAAGGTTTGATCAAATCTTCTCTTTTAAATACTCTCCTCGTCCAGAGACTGAAGCCGAACACTTTACAAATACTATTGATGATGAAGTTGGTTCTGATAGACTCAGTTTTTTACAGTCTCTAAACAATGAGATAATAGATGAAAAAAACGCTGCTCAGCTTGGTAACACTTATCGTGTTTACTTTGAAGCACTCAACAAAGACAACTATGTAGCAGGTAGAAGCGATAACAACATCTTAATCAGAGTCAAAGGCTCTGAAGAGCTGCTAGGGAAGTTTAGAGATGTTAAAATCACCTCATTTGGAAGAACAATTTTAACTGGTGAGATAGTTGCTTAAAAAGACAAGTCGCTTTTTAGCTCTTATCTTTGTGCCACTGATCGGCTCACTTCTCATACGACTTCTCAGCCTTACAAATAAAAAAGAGTTCATTGCTCCTGAGAGTTTAGGAGATGAGTCTTTCATTATGGCCTGTTGGCATGGTGAACTTCTTATGATTCCTTACGCTTACACAAGATACAGAAAAAATCCTCACGTGAAACTACTAATCTCAGAACATTTTGACGGTAATTTAATTGCTAAAACATTGAACTTTTTTGGGTTTGAGACTATTCGTGGTTCTAGTACAAGAGGTGGAGCCAAGGCTCTTATCCAGTCTATAAAAGAGCTTAAAAACGGATATGACTTAGGGATAACACCAGATGGTCCCAAGGGTCCAAGACATGAAGTGAGTGACGGTATAGTTGTAATGGCCCAAAAAGCAAAGGTAAAAGTCACCCTTGTTGAGATAAAACCAAGTAGCTATTGGCAGTTAGGTTCTTGGGATAAATTTGTAATTCCAAAACCTTTTGGTACTATTAGGTATTACATAAGTGATTTGATAGATGTTCGTGATGTGGAATTTGAAGATGCACGAGCACTATTAAAAGAGGGGTTACTAAAGCATGAATATTAAAATTGCACTCCCGGCTATAGCTGTTTCCTTACTATTAGTGATGGGTGGCTACTTCTTAGCTAACCCCTCATACCAAAAATCTATCCAGGCAAAGTACTACTTTGAAATGGGCGAGTATGATGAAGCTTACACTCTGGCAAACGAAGCATTTAGCTTAGATGTTTATAATCGCATGGCATCTACGGTTATGGCACAATCCAAGACATCTTTGAGATATGTAAAGTTTATAGATATGGCTAAAGAGTATATGGTTAAAATAAATGAGATAGCAAAGCATGAATCCATAACAGATGCTGATAAGGCAAAAATAAAAGTTATGAGTGAGATTGTCATCGATTCATATGTAAAGCTGGCCCCAAGTGTTATTACTGATACAGAGTTGGTAAAAGAGGCTGCCTCTTATAACAAAAACTTCGAGCAACTACTTGAAAAAGTTAATAGATAAGCAGAGAGTAGCTTACTTAGAGTCACTGGAAAAACTTCGAGGATATTCTGACCTCACAATTAAAAGCTATGATGAGTCCATCAAAGAGGCCCTCTCTTTTGTAGAAATAATTCAAGAAGATTCACAAACTGTCATAAATTTGATGCCCTACCGCATAAAAATAGCACACCTAAACGCAAAAACTATCTCAAAAAAATTGAGTGCTGTGAGAGGTTTTGCAGAGTATCTCAATGACAATGGAATGAACTGCATTTTAAAATCAGACGACAGTGTAAAAGTTGCTAAAACACTTCCAAAACCAATCTCTCACCAGCATATTTTAGAAGCCCTTGAAGAGTCTGATATACAAGAGAAGTTAATTATAATAATGCTTTATACTTTGGGACTTCGAATCTCCGAGCTCTCTTCACTGGAGTTAAATGATATAACAGAGGAGTGGGTTCGTGTTTTAGGTAAGGGAAACAAGCAAAGAGACCTGCCGCTAATAAGCTCTACAAAGAAGATTTTAGATGAGTATTTGGGTGTTTTTGTGTTAAAAAAATTCCTTTTTGAGAAAGATGGCGAAAAATTAAGCGAAAATAGTCTAAGATATATCGTTACTAAAGTCTTTAGAAAAGTTGGAATCAAGGTAACACCTCACCAGCTTCGACACTCATATGCGACTTCACTATTAAACAGTGGGGCTCCAATTGTCGATGTTAGTGAGTTGTTAGGTCACTCATCTATGGCTACAACACAAATATATACTAAACTAGGCAGTGCATTGAAACAACAAAATTACAATAAAGCACATCCGCTTTGCGGACTGGATGATTAATGCTGGGTAAATTTTTCGAATCCTTATATCTTAAAGTATTTGTTAATATTGTTGTTAAAAATTCTACTAGTGATGTCTATATAGAACTCTGTTCAAAAAATGGAGTAATAGATAATGTTGAGGATAGTTTCAACACTACAAAGATGAGTGAAGATATGTTAGAGTTTATCTCATCTTACACAAGAGAATCACCATTCTCATATGTGTCACTGCTGGATATGTCAGAGTCCCAAGGTGCCATTCCTACTTGTTCTAAAAACAGACTCTCTTACTATCATGATGTAAGTGCCAGTGAGTATAAGTGCCATGATAAAAAGTGGACATACTACACATCAAAATCTGATCTATATGATATTGAGAGAAGATATAAAGATACCGGTGTTGATTTCGTTTTTTCACCATTTTCTGTTCTTGCCAACTTTTTTAAAGACAAGGTGGACTCTCATCATGCAATGTATATATTAGTGCAAGAGGGGTTTGTTTCCATTGCAGTATTTGACAACTCTAAACTGCTTTTTGCTCAACATCTTGATATGGAGAATATCATGGAGAGTGATGATTTGCTGATAGATGACTCTGATGATATTTTAGATGTAGAAGATGGAATTGATTTAGAAGATATTGATGTTGTGGACTCTGATGAGGCTTTAGAAGATTTTAGTGATATTGAAGATCTTGACTCTTTAGAGGAGATAGATGAGTTTTCAGATCATAAAGATGTTGAAGAGGAGTTCTATCACAAAGAGAGTAGTGAATTGGCTGATGATGAAGAGAGCGGTTTTAATGAAGATTACCAAAGATTTTCTCTTATTCAGAGTTCTATAAACCGCTTCTATAAAGATGATAAGTTTGATAGTAAATTCATAGAAAATGTATATATTGCTGATAGTGTCGGAGTCTCAAGTGATCTCAAACGCTATCTTGAAGAAGAGATGTTTTTGAGTGTATATATTAGACATCTCGAACTTGGTGTTGAAGTCTCAGAACTGGCACGTGAGGAGGTTGGCTTATGAAATATAGTTATATAACACCTCGTAAGAAAAGTGCTTTTACAACTGAAGTACAACTGCTAGTGACATTTTTCTCTATGACTCTGGCAATGCTATTTATTACATATCTATTCTTACTCTTTAGAGATTATAGTTTTTTATCAGAGATGGATGATATGGCAGTTGTTCAATCAGAACTGAGTGTTAATATTGAGGATATGAAAGAGCAGATTACTTTTATAGAAAAAGAGAACTTGTTGGCTCAAAAAGTCTATACTCAAAATACAGTCTTAAAAGACTCTATAGCAAATCTTTTTGATTTGGTCCCACAACGTATTACACTCTCTGAGGCAAAACTTTTAGAAAATGGATTAGTACTTTATGGTATTACTCCAAATAAAGATGTGTACAATTTTATGCTGCAGGCACCACTGCG
Source organism: Campylobacterota bacterium (assembly GCA_039715155.1). Classification (GTDB taxonomy): domain Bacteria; phylum Campylobacterota; class Campylobacteria; order Campylobacterales; family Sulfurimonadaceae; genus Sulfurimonas. Next base: position 4,666 of record JBDLHW010000152.1, read on the forward strand.
TTCAATTTTTCACAGAACGTACAGTAGTTTTCATCCGGCAGAAAATGGTTGGTTGCATTTTGTTTCAACCAACTATATCGATGAAGAGATAAATTTGTCAGAGGGGATAGATAATGAAAACTAGTGTTTCCCGTCAGCATATATATCTTCTTTCGATATTAACATTTCTTCTAATCTTTGTCCTGATTTTTTCATTCGCACTGCTGATTCCTGAGGGTAAAGAGTATAGGAAAAACAG
>JBDLHW010000153.1:0-4899 GCA_039715155.1 Campylobacterota bacterium
AAATGAGTTTTATAATACTCAGGTTGCGGTTGCGATGGACTCTAGAAGTATCAAGCTCAAACGTCCTCAAAACAAGTCAATGATTGAATTTTTAGCAGAAGTTCAAGAAATTGAGATGAACTATGTTCCTAAAAACAGAATCATCATTAATGAGAGAACAGGAACTATTGTAGCGGGAGTTGATATAGCAGTGAAGCCGATTATTCTTACACACGGTGATATTACTATAAAGATAATTGAGCAGGCTATTACATCCAAGCCAGAAGGCGCAATGGTTGTTGATGAAAATTTAGTTATTGGGCTTAATGAGAATGAGATCTATACAAAAGAGGGAACAACGACAGTTGCAAATCTTGTGAGGTCTCTGCAGAAGTTGGGAGCGACTCCTAAAGATATTATCTCAATTTTAGAATCAATGAAGAGCGCAGGTAGTATATCTGCTGACTTGAAGGTAATGTAATGAGCTATTCAGGAATAAATTCAATAAATGCACAGATGCAAAGTGTGACTCAACAGCATACTGTCCCAAAGATAGACCCAAAAGCAGAAAATGAAGAGTTAAGAGCTCAAACAGATGCCTTTGAATCTGTAATCCTTAAAATGCTTATGGATAATGCGATGAAGGATGAAAAAAATCTTTTCTCTCAGCAGAATGATCCGGGTGATAAAATCTATAAATCAATGTATAGAGATGAGTTAAGTAAAGCTAGTGCAGGGGGATTTGGATTTTCACAGATGTTATATGATTATTTGAGTCAGAAGTCCTAAGTTTTTTCTTTTAAATGACGATATAGTTGTAGATGAAAAGAACTTTGATGATAAAGTAAAGGACAAATTATGATTTCACAAACAAATAGCTCTGCAGTTCGTACAGCTTACGCAAACAATTTTGGCGAAGCTAAAGAGACTAAAGACGCTGAAGGTGCGACTGTTTCAAAGCAGGGCGACACTAGTAAAATAGATCAGATAAAAGAGTCTCTCGCGTCGGGAGATTATAAAGTTGACTTGGAAGCGCTTTCTAAAAAGATTGCTGACGAGTTATTATAAAATTATAAATTTATAGGGGTTAACATGTTGTCTCATCATTTAAAAAGTGCTTTAAGCGACTTAAAGGATTTAATTAAAATTACTGAATCGGATATAGCAGATATAAAAGAGGCTAAGAATGATCCACAGTTTGAGAGACTGTCGCTAAAAGAGGATAAATTAAAAAGTTTTGAGCAGAAAAAAGCGATGATTGACCATGAGATTTCAACTTTGATGACAACAAACCCAGATAAAGAACTCCCTAAACTTATAAATGAAGAGCAACACACCCTACTGGATGAACTGAAAGTTGAACTCTCTAAACTTAGAGAAGTAAACAAGCATTATGCAAAACTAGTTCTTACTGTGAGTAATCTATACAATACATTTTTAGAAAGATTGGTACCTACAGAGATGCAGGGATATGAGAAGAAAGCATCTAAAAACCCAGCTATCTTGGAAGTGAGAGTATAAGATGGCATCTATTTTCAATGCGTTAAATATTGGATATACAGGCTTAAATGCTGCCCAGGTCGGGATAAATACTACAGGCCATAATATATCAAACGCAGAGACAGAAGGTTATACAAGACAGAGAGTTATAGCTGCAGCAGCAACTCCACTCTATTTAGAACCAGGTAATGTTGGTAATGGTACAGAGATTATGGATATTCAAAGAATATTTGATAACTTTGTATTTGATAGATACACCTCTATATCTGCTGATAAAGAGTATAGTGATTATGAGAAAAAAACTCTAGAGGAGCTCTCAACATACTTTCCAGAAATTGATGGAGTTGGTATAAAATCTGATTTAGCTGCTTATTATGATGCTTGGCAAACTTTTGCTGATAACCCAGATAATGATGCTATTAAAGTAAATCTTGCAGCACAGACTGAAACTTTAGCTAAACATATAATCACAACACAAGACCAAGTACAGCACCTCCAGAGTCAAGTTAATGAAGAGTTGGCAGTTAATATAGAACAAGTAAATGAGTTGGCACAAGAGTTAGCGGACTTAAATATTGCAATTGATATTGCAGAGTCTGGTGGACAGGCATATAGTGCAAATGATTTAAGAGATAAAAGAAATGTAATAGAGAGAACTCTCTCAAGGCTCCTCGGAAGTGATGTAAACCAGGGTCAGCTCAGTGCAAATATGCAGGTAGATAGCAGTTCAAACACAAGAACAGGAAGCTATACGCTAAGTGTAAATGGTTTCAATATTGTAGATGGCAATACATTTCACCCACTTCATATATCTAAAGAGAATAGCCCTAGTGGTTTTTACGAGATATCATTTGAGAGACAGGATGGTGTTTTAATCCCTATGGAAGAGAATATAACTGGTGGAAAAATCGGTTCTATTTTAGAGTTGAGAGGTGGAGCACTTGATTCAACAAGTGGTATGCCAACTGATGGGATACTACAAAATGTCGTAACGCAGTTTGATGCTTTTGCAAAAGGTTTTATCGAAGCAACAAATAATCTATATGCTGCAAGTGCAACAACAAAAATGGATTCAAATATTGTAGACTTAAACGCAACAAACTCTCTTGTAAGCTCGTCTTTAAATGTAAATACAGGTTCTTTTAACATTATAGTATACGATTTAGATGGAAATGAAGTTGCAACAAGGGAAATAAATATAGATCATGCAACTTCAATGTCTGGTCCAAGTTTGAACTCTATAGAGGAGCAGATTGCAGCACAAGTTGATGATAATGATGATTCAAACGCAAATAATGATATAGATGACTATATACAGTTCAATTTTGCTCCATCAGCAACAGGTGAGTTAAGACTGGAGCTCTCAATGGATGTGCTCTCAGAATCACAAGGTTATACTTTTGCAATCACAGATAATCTGCCAACTGATGATTATGGCTTCGGTACTAATTTTGCCGGTGCATTAGGTTTAGGAAGATTTCTAGATGGGGACAATGCAAGTAATATAAATTTAAAACTTGAACTACGTGAGAATCCAACCAAAATGTCAGCTGGATATGCTGGAACTGCAGGAGACAATAGAGTTGCATTAAATATGGTACAGCAGCAGTTTGAGTCATATGATTTTTATGTTGGCGATACAACTTATGATGCTACCGTATATGGTATGTTTGATATCACTGCAACCTATGTAGGTACAGCGACTAACTCTGCAATTACAAGAAATGAGACTATTTCAACACAGTTTAACGCGACTGAGATGGAGTATTATAGTGTCTCTAAAGTTAGTATTGATGAAGAGATGACTAATCTCATTAAATATCAGACATCTTATGGAGCCGCTGCAAAGGTGATTACTACTATTGATCAGATGATGGAGACACTTTTAGGTATTAAAAGATAGGATGTATGCGCCGTGAGCGATAAGCGAGGAAGTGCCCATGGGGTACCAATATTTAGCATATTAGTACTCTTTAGTGTTTTTGTTTTCTCTTTTTTTGGAGCCTATTTTTACTCTTTTGATGCATACACCTTAGATAGTAGCTCAATCTTGGTTGCCCCCTCTTTAGAACACCTCTTAGGTACAGACAGATTGGGAAGAGACATCCTTGCTCGACTTATGGAAGGTGGAAAAATCTCACTTATTATCGGAGTCGGCAGTGCATTTATAGCCTCACTTATCGGTCTTATTTTAGGCTCTATGGCTGGTTACTTTAGAGGGAATGTAGATAAAGGTTTTATCGTTACAGTGGACCTGTTTTTAACATTTCCAACATTCTTTTTACTCTTAGCACTTGTAAGTTATGTAAATGCATCGGCATGGGTTTTAATTGTAATTATATCTATTACAGGTTGGATGACAACAGCAAGACTGATTCGTTCAGAGAGTTTTAAAGTCACCTCTCAACCATATGTAAAGATACTCAATATTGCAAACGTGAGCAAAGCGAAGATACTTTTTAAATATTACGCTCCAATTCTTGCTCCAATCTATTTTGTAAGTTTTACTTTTGGTGTAGGTGGTGCAATTCTTGCCGAATCTGGACTTAGCTTTTTAGGTCTGGGTATTGTCGCACCGCAAATGAGTTGGGGAACGATACTTAGTGGTGGTAAAGATGTTGTTGAGATTGCCTGGTGGGTAAGTTTCTTCCCGGGACTTATGATATTTTTAGTAACATTTTCTCTGATAAATATATCAAATTACCTACAGCAGTTAACAAATCAAAAACAGATTCAAAATTAAAGGGGAAATCATGCAAGAGACAAAGATAGGTTACTATTTTATTGTAATGGCGAGTGTTATTATTGTTTTAGCAGGGATAAAAAATGCTTCAGAGATCATTGTCCCCTTTTTACTTTCTCTATTTTTGGCAATTATTTTATTACCATCCTATAACTTTTTTAATAAAAAAGGTCTTCCGGAGAGTCTATCTTTAACTCTTGTTATTGGTATATTTATTCTATTTATATCATTGGTAGCAAAGCTAATTGGCTCATCTATACATGACTTTAATTCAAATATCGATTTTTATGCAGACCAGCTATCTGTATATTATCACTCACTGGTAGTTATTGCATCAAAAATAGGGATAGAGATATCTGTAGATGAACTCTCTAAAATGATAAACTCAAAACAGATAATGTCTTTTGCCAGTCAGATAATGCAGAGTATGGGTTCTATGTTTACAAATAGTTTTGTAGTTTTACTGACTATAATATTTATGCTGTTCGAATCAAGTAATTTTAAATCAAAAATAGCGTATGCCAGTAAAGATAGTGGAGCAATACTGCATATTGAAAAAATATCTTCACAGATAAAAGAGTATATGGTTTTAAAAGCAGTCATATCTTTTTTTACGGGTCTTATTGTGTGGATAGCCCTACTGATAGTTGGCACTGACTATGCCTTTTTGTGGGCTG
>JBDLHW010000154.1:0-4896 GCA_039715155.1 Campylobacterota bacterium
GATAACCGTGAAAAGATTTTGGAGCTTATGAAGTTTAATACTCTTAACTCAGACTCTACAGTTATGATTGAAGATTTTGTTAAAAATGTAGATGAAGAGAAAAAAGAGATCTATTATCTAACTGGTAAAACTTCTTTAGCGATGTTAAAGTCTTCTCCTGCACTAGAGAGATTTAAAGCTAAAGGTATTGATGTTTTAGTTCTAAATGAAGAGGTAGACACTATCATTTTTCCTATGGTAACTGAGTATAAAGATTATAAATTAGTTCCGGTTTCAGATGCTAAGTTTGAAGAGACAGAGGAAGAGAAAAAAGCTGAGGAAGAAGTTGCAAAAACTTATGAAGGTTTAGCTAAAGAGTTTAAAGATGCTCTTGGTGAAGCTGTTAAGTCAGTAGAGACTACATCTGACTTAACTGACTCTCCGGTTGCTATAAAAGTTGATAAAGAAGATCCTTCTTACATGATGGCTCAGATGATGAAGCAGATGGGGGGGCAGGGTGGTGATACTCCAGAACCGGCTCCAATATTACAGATTAATCCTAAGCATGAGCTTATGATAAAACTAAAAGATTCTGCTGATCAAAACCTTATTAATGATGCTGCCCACGTAATGCTAGATCAGGCAAAACTGTTCGATGGACAGGAACTTGGCGATACAGCAGACTTTATCTCTAGACTCAATAGAATTATCTCAAAAGCGTTATAACTATTTTGAATGAGTGCATTTGTAGCACTTGTTCAACAAGTTTCATATTTTTGTGATAAAAACATATAAAGAGATAAAATATATGTTACTTTGTACACATGGAAAAAACAATAGAAAGAAGAACATTAAAAAATCGAGCAGTACGCTTTCTTGTTCAAAAAGCGCAGAAGGTGTGCTTTGATCATTTTGGATACGATTATGAGTATTCACCGACAGAGGCTATCGCTGAACTAGGTGTAGAACTGGATTTAGTTGATCACTTGGTTGAAGATTACGTAATCCAAATTATAAAATCTGATGCTCTCTTTAGAGAGTATCTTGCGACCTTAAAAGAAGCCAAAGCTAATGATCAAAAGTTAGACTATACTGAGTTTAGAAATTTAGCACATAAAAATTTAGGTGTTGCTAGAAATCTTCGTATTGAAGACTCCGCTAAGGTACTTGAAGATTTACTTAGAAAAGATGATTTAGTCTATCTTGAACACTCTTTAGAAGTACTAAAAGCCTCTGCTATTAAATTAAATCCAGTAAGTGCCTACGATGCACTTTACCTCATTCAAATTAAAAGTTCTTTTTAAGCAGTTACTACCTTACAGACTCAGATACTTTCTCAAGAAGATTTTTCGGTTTTGCACTATTGAAGGTAGTTTTTTTCTCAACCGGAAGAGCAAACGCGAGCAGTATAAATATAAATGAAAAAACAATTCCACCTAATATACTTAAAATGATTTTTAATTTAAAGTCACTCATGCTTACCCTTTCAATTTAGTAGAGCTTATTGTTTATTATTAGTCATATAAACCCAAAACTCTTTATGTGTATGTCCCTTGTTTAGAAAATATATCTGCAGTATTGAAACTCTATAGAGTGTTATAAGCATCTTCGCAAATGGAATAAAAAGGCTTAGACCTACCAGTGTAGACTGCTGTTTATCACCTTTAGAGTTTATCATCTCTTCCATACCAATGTTCTTACTAAGATACATTCCAAAAAGTATAGAAAATAAGAAGTTTAGTATAAGTCCAAAAATCATATATGCTATAAAATCTTGTTCGTTAATTCCAGCTATCATTTAGTTATATTCCTTAGTTCAATAGTGATATTGTAACAAATTTATGCATAAGCATTTATTTTTTTCTTAGTAAAGAAGGTTCCAAAAGGAATAAGTGAGGCTATAAAGAAGAGAATATTCTCTTTAAATTTCCATTTTGTATCTTGCCAAGCTACTACTAAAAGTACACAGAAGATAATAAATAAAATACCATGAGCCATTCCTGCGATTTTTACAGCTATAGGCATCCCATACATATACTTCATAGGCATTGCTATAAAAAGTAGTATCAAGTAAGACCAGCCTTCTATTGTGTTAATAAGTGAGAATTTTTTTACACTATTTGTAATCATTTTTTTGTTTTTCCTCTTTGTGGGGTTAAATTTTATGGAAGTATATAATCAAAAGGTAACAATTATCCTATTTTTAAAAAATTACAAAGTGGAGCAAAACTTTGTTTAAACATCTTTACACTATACTAAGCCAACAAATTATGATTAAAGGTGATTTATGGAGACTAACCTCATATTAGAGGGATTTAAATTTATGGGACTTGGAATGGGAATAGTATTCACGTTCTTGGTTGTATTGATAATTAGTATGAACATTTTATCAGTTGTCACACATAAGTTTTTTCCCGAGCCGCAACCCAGTGCAACACCACCGGAAGCAAAGAAAGATAATAAAAATATTATTGCAGCAATTACTGCAGCGATAGCTCATCATAGACAAGGTTAAGGATAATAATGGCTAAGAAATTTATAGATGTAATGGATACAACTTTTAGAGACGGTTTTCAGTCGGTTTTCGGCGGTCGTGTTCTAATGAAAGACTTTTTTCCAGCTGTTGAAGCTGCGAAAACTGCAGGAATAAATCACTTCGAATTTGGTGGTGGAGCAAGATTTCAATCCCTCTATTTCTATCTAAGAGAAGATGCATTTGAGATGATGGATGAGTTTAGAAAGATTGTTGGACCAGACGCTAACCTTCAGACTCTTGCTCGTGGTGTAAACACAGTAATGTTAGATACTGGTTCTAAAGAGTTAATTGACCTGCATGCTAAGATGTTTAAAAAGCACGGTACAACAACTATTCGTAACTTTGATGCTCTTAATGATGTTGAAAATTTAAAGTATTCAGGTGAGAGAATCTCTCATCACGGACTCAAGCATGAAGTTGTTGTGACAATGATGGATTTACCACCGGGATGTCATGGTGCTCATGATGTTGCTTTTTATGAGAAGACTCTACGTGAAATTCTTGACGCAGGTATTCCATATGACAGTATCTGTTTTAAAGATGCATCTGGAACTTCAAATCCTCAAAAGGTATTTGAGACTATTAAGATGGCTAGAGGTTTAGTTCCAGAAGGAACTCACCTACGTCTACATACTCATGAGACTGCCGGTGTTTCTGTTTCTGCTTACATGGCAGCACTAGAAGCTGGAATTGATGGTATTGATATGGCTGCAGCTCCTGTGTCTGGTGGGACATCTCAACCAGATATCTTAACTATGCTTCACGCAACTAAGGGAATGAATTTTGACCTTGGTGGTTTAGAGATTGGTAAAATCTTAACTTATGAAAAAGAGTTACAGTCTTGTCTATCTGACTACTTTATGCCTCCTGAAGCGACAATGGTTTCTCCAGTGATTCCATTCTCTCCAATGCCAGGTGGTGCACTTACTGCAAATACTCAAATGATGCGTGATAATGATATCTTAGATAAATTTCCAGAAGTAATTGCAGCTATGCAAGAGGTAGTTGAGAAAGGTGGTTATGGTACATCTGTAACTCCAGTATCTCAGTTCTATTTTCAACAAGCGCTTAACAATGTTATGCAAGGTCCTTGGAAAGCTATCGCTCCAGGTTATGGAAAAATGGTTCTTGGTTATTTTGGTAAGACTCCAGTTGCTCCAGATCCAGAAGTTGTTAAAATTGCCTCTGAGAAGTTAGGCTTAGAGCCGACTACAGAAAAAGCTCTTGATATTGCAAATGCTGATCCAGAAAAATCTTTAGAGAACTGGATTAACAGACTTAAAGAAGAAGATATTGAAATCACTGAAGAGAATATCTTCATTGCAGCAGCTTGTCAAGATAAAGGTATCACTTTCCTAAAAGGTGATGGTGAATTAAACGTTAGAAAAATCTCAGAAATGAAAAATGATTGTGAAGGAAGTTCAATGGGTAGTGGAAGTTATACAGTAGTAGTAGATGGTCAGAAGTTTAGTGTTCAGGTTGCAGAGGGTGATGCAGATATTCAAGTAACAGCAGTTAATGGAGAGAGTGCAGCACCAGCTGCCGCCGCAGCTCCAGCAGCAGCTTCTGGTGATGAACTTGAAGTAAAAGCTCTTCTTCCAGGTAATGTTTGGAAAATTGTAGCTAACCCAGGTCAAAGTGTTAACGAAGGTGACGTGATTATGATCTTAGAATCTATGAAAATGGAGATTGATATTGTGGCACCTCGTCGTGGTGTTGTAAAAAGTATCAATGTAGCTACTAATGATAAAGTAGTAGAAGGCCAACTTGTAGCAGTAATGGGATAATAGAATGAAGTTTTTTGTTTTAAAATTACTTGCACTTTTTATGGTGTTAAGCTTTACTACTCTTAATGCAGGTGCTCCAGCTAATGGCGCTGAGAATCTTTCTATGCATCAAGAGGAGACTTACGAGAGTCAACCGTTTTCTGAGATGGTTGGAGGTTTTTTAGCATCTACAGGTATTAATGCTATTTTAAATCCAGATCCAGATGAGTTAAGCGCAGATGGTAAAGAGATGAGTGACTTCAACAAGTCATGGGGTCGTGTTTTAATGATTTTTATTACCTTTTTTCTCTTTTGGTTAGCGATTAGAAAAGGGTTTGAACCACTACTACTTCTACCGATAGCATTTGGTGGGCTTTTAGCCAATATCCCTATTGCCGGGATTGCTGGAGAACATGGTTTTTTAGGTGTTATCTATAATATGGGACTATCAAATGAGATGTTCCCTATCCTGATTTTTATGGGTGTTGGGGCGATGACTGACTTTGGTCCACTTCTATCAAACCCTAAAACTGCACTTCTTGGTGGAGCTGCACAATTCGGTATCTTTGGAACACTTGTTGGAGCAGTTGCATTAACTCAGTACGGTTTTGCTGA
>JBDLHW010000155.1:0-4893 GCA_039715155.1 Campylobacterota bacterium
TTGCAATTTGACCTATCATCTCATTAGTGGAGAGGTTTTTCTTTCTTACAAAAAGTATTAAGTGTTCACCCTCTCCCGAGAACTCATACAGAGGTATCTCTTCAACCACAAAGTCTCTAGGAGACTGTTTAAAATGAAAATCTATACTAGAGTGTGCTAGTGAATAAAATCTATCCATTGTGTTTTATATTCCTTAAAAATGATGCGCTTTGCATCTGTTTATATATTTTTTTCTTGTAGCTTTTGCAAATATATTTAGCTTTGTTCTGCTTTGTTCTGCCCTGCGCTTAATAGCCTTTATATTTCGTTTATCAAAGGCAACCAACATCTCATACTCTTCACCGCTACAGCCAATCAACTTTGGTATCTTCGTTAGAAACTTAAAACCAACTCTATTAAGAGATGATATTTTGCCTAAATCACTAAAAAGACCATCAGAAATGTCCATTCCTGATTTCAGGTAACGTGAGGAGTGTTTTATAAAATCTGCTCTTAATTTTATATCCACAAACTTAGATGAGTTATGAATCGTTCCCAAATTCAAAAGTTTTCTTAAATCCTTGGCAGAACTTCCAAGCTCTCCACTATAGGCTAAATAGTCCCCAACCTTGACTCCGCTCCTAAGCAGCGGATTTTTTGTTTTAGAGATTATAGTTATAGTTATATCAAGTTTTGTGTTACTTATAGTGTCTCCACCAATAATTTCAATACCATACTCCTTGGATACACTCTCAAATCCGCGCACCAGTTCTCTCATATCATGCTTAGACATACTTTTTGGCATCGCAACACTTAACAATGCAAACTTAGGTGTAGCATTCATTGCAATTGCATCTGAGATGTTAACTAACATTGCTTTTTGTGCAATTTGGTAATAGTTCATCCATTTCGTTTTAAAGTGAATATTTTCAAAAAAAGCATCTTTAGAGTAGACATAGCCATCAATATAAGCACCGTCATCACCTATATGATTACTTCTAATTTGTGATATAAAATAGTTTTCCAGGTTCAATCAATCTTCTTTTTAAGCATTTATTAATAACTAGCGTTATAAAATGAGGCGCTATTATAACATTATTAGGGAAAAACAGATGAAAAACTCCATAAAAAAGATATTTACGAATCTAAACACATACATGCTTATTGTTTTATTTATATCTTTTATAGCCTTAGCGCTTACACTTGAACATCAACTATCAGTAAACAAAGTAAAAAATTTAAATAACCAAAAAAATATTATTTTATCACTTACACAACTTGACAAAGAAGATATAGAGCTGGCACTGGTTCTGTTTCAGGGAAACAGTGCACAACTTAACCGTGACATAGATAAGCTTCGTAATTCATATAAGTACAATCTTACCGGCAAGTACCTGCTTAAAAATGAGGCCGCGTATGATCAAGATTTAAAAAAGTTAAGGGACTTGGTAAATATATTTAATAAAAATGCCCATGAGAACCTAAAGACAAGAAACCTTAAAAAAGATAAAGCTGCTAAAGAAAAAATTGCTCAACAAAATCTACAAAAATCTCTTTATGCAGTAAATGCTCATATTGAAGAGATGATAATAGAAGATATGAGATATAACGAAGCTGTATTTATGCTTTTTGAAAAATTCATTCTTATCTCTTTTGCTTTTGTACTGCTTGGAACACTCTGGTACAGAAAAAGGATAAATGATATTTATGGTGATATTGAGTTTTTATCTTCTACGGAGAAAAACTATACTGAATATCAGATTTACAGCATCGAAGCTGATGCAATATCACAAAGAATGAAAAGAAAAGTTGTAACAGCAGACAACCCGGCTTTTATAGACCAAGTAACCGGCATAAACAACCATAAAGGTTTAATAAATGCTTACGGTGATAAAAAAGGGATGAAAGAGCAAAACTTTACTTCAGTAACAGTGATGGAAGTAGATAACTTTTCAAAATCTAACAGAACTTACGATCAAGAGCTGACACAATCTATACTCAAAAAAATAGCATTTACAATATCTCTGCATGAGCAGCCGACTGATGTAATTGCCAGAACAGATTACAATCAATTTACTATTGTATTTTCAAGAGCTACAAAAGAGCAATCATATAAAGATGTTGATATTATCAGACAAAGTATCTCTGAACTAAAATTTAAAACACCAAAAGGTGAAAACATTACTGTCTGTGGCGGTTATGTTATAAAACCTGGTCACTCTAGTTTAGATGAAGCTATTAAAAATGCAAAAGAGATTCTAAACTATACAAAATCTGTAGCTAGAAATAAAATATATCAAACTAAAGACATGGCTGAACGTAACCTGTAGAAGTATATTTTAAATACTTATACAGGTCTCAACTATTTATGTCTCAAATCGTAACAAACTCAAACTTCATAAAAACAAAGCTCTAATTTAACCTCTCGTAAGTCTACTCACGATATAATCAGCATTATTTTACAAGTTCTATTCTAAGGAAATTTAATGAGTATTCCTATTTATACTTACGATGCTATTGTTGTTGGTGCCGGCCTTGCCGGCTGTGCCGCAGCAAGAGAGTTACAAAATGCAGGTAAAAAAGTTGCTGTAATTACAAAGTTACATCCACTAAGAAGCCATTCAGGTGCAGCACAGGGTGGTGTTAATGCAGCATTCAGTGATGAAGACAGTGTAGAACTACACGAGTTTGACACAGTTAAAGGTTCAGATTATTTAGCTGATCAAGATGCAGTTGAATTTATGTGTCAAAAAGCTCCTGAGACAATCAGATGGGCTGAAAGAATGGGTGCCGCATTTAGCCGTACACCAGATGGAAAAATTGCACAACGCCCATTTGGCGGTCAATCTTCTCCTCGTGCGTGTTTTGCAAAAGATAGAACAGGTTTAACATTACTACAAACTATTTATGAGCAAGCTCACCGTGCAGGTGTTAAGTTCTGGGATGAGTGGTATGCTGCTGATATCATCTATAAAGATGGAAAAGTATCTGGTGTAGTTGCATTTAACATTCGTGATATGCAGACTGTAATCTTTAATGCTAAATCAGTAATGTTTGCAACTGGTGGGTATGCTCGCTCATATAAAATCAACTCAAATGCACATGCAAATACTGGTGATGGACTTTCAATCGTTGCTCGTCACGGTCTTCCTTTGGAAGATATGGAATTTGTACAGTTCCACCCATCTGGATTATCTGGAAACGGTGTTTTAATATCTGAAGCTGCTCGTGGAGAAGGTGGACGCCTTTTCAACTCTGAGGGTGAAAGATTCATGGAAAAATACGCTCCAAATGCAATGGAACTTGCATCACGTGATGTTGTATCTCGTGCAATTTTAAATGAGATTAGAGAAGGACGCGGTGTTGGACCAAGAAAAGATGCAGTATTTATCGATGTAACTCATTTAGGTAAAGACCTGATTATGGAAAAACTACCAGAGTTACGTGATTTAGCTATCACTTTCTTAGGTTTAGACATGGTTAAAGAGCCTATCCTTATCTCTGCAACTGCTCACTACTCAATGGGTGGTATCCCAGTTAATATCGCTGGTAATGTTCGTAAAAACAACGATGAACTTGTTGAAGGTTTCTATGCTGCTGGTGAATGTGCATGTGTATCGGTTCACGGTGCAAACCGCCTTGGTGCAAACTCAGTTCTTGAAGCTCTACTTTTTGGTCGTTTTGTTGGTAAGACAATGGTTTCAGAAATTGATAACATCCAACTTCGTCCAGCAACTGCTGAAGATGCTTCGACTGCTTTAGCTGAGATAGACTTCGTTCTTAACAACAACGGTGATGAGACTGTTACAGGTATCCGTGAAGAGCTTCAACAGTGTATGACAGCTAATGCTGGTGCATTTAGAACTGCTAAGACTTTAGAACTTGCTGTTAAAACAGTTAAGAAACTTCGTAAGCGTTTTGAAAATATCCGTATCAAAGATAAATCAAAAGTATTTAATACTGAGATGCAAGAAGCAATTGAACTTGGGCACATGCTTGACTACTCTTCATTTATTGTAGAGTCTGCACTTCCTAGAAAAGAGAGCCGTGGTGCTCACTATAGAGAAGATTTTGAGTCTCGTGATGATAAAGAGTTCTTAAAGCACACTATGGCTTATATGGCTGAGAATGGCGAAATTTCGCTTGATTACATGGATGTCGTTCTTGGCAAACATGAGCTTAAAGCTAGAAACTACTAGGTAAAGGAAGAAGAACTTATGAGTACACATACAATTACTACACAAAAAGTAAACTTCAAAGTATTTCGTTTCAATGCTGATGAAGACTATCTTCCATACTATGAAGATTATAATATGGAAGTTACTTCAGAAGAAGTTGTTCTTGACATATTAAACAGAATAAAATGGGATCATGATGGTAGCTTTTCATACCGTCGTAGCTGTCGTCACGGTATCTGTGGGGCATGTGCTATAAAAGTAAATGGTCGTTCAACTCTTGCATGTAAAGAGAGCATGAATGATATGGTTGATCTTTTTGGTTCTGACTTAGTTATTGAACCACTAAGTGTCAAACGTGCTGTTAAAGATATGATTATCGATAAGGGTGATTTCTGGGAGAAGCATGATGCAATCCACCCATATCTTATCTCTGATGTTGAAGAACATCCAGAGCATGAGCATATTGTTACACCTGAAGAAGCTGAAGAGTTAAACGAAGCTGACTTATGTATTCAGTGTGGTGCTTGTCACTACGCTTGTCCAGTAGTTGAGATTAATGAAGACTTCTTCGGTCCGGCTGCATTTGCTAAAGCTTACCGTTTCGAAGCTGATGTTCGTGATGATGCTCACGTAAGCAGACTTAATGAACTTCATGAAGAGAAGCAGGGTCTTTGGGACTGTGTTAAGTGTTTCGAATGTGCTGAAGTGTGTCCTAAAGAGGTTAATCCTATTGATA
>JBDLHW010000156.1:0-4880 GCA_039715155.1 Campylobacterota bacterium
AACTCGTAAGCATCATGAAGTGAACGAACTGCTAACTCTGAATATTTTTCATCAATTATCATTGATATTTTAATCTCACTTGTACTAATTATATTTATATTATTATTTGCCATAGCTGTAAATGCTTTTGATGCAACTCCAGTATGTGATTTCATACCAACACCCACAACAGAAACTTTACAGATATCTTCATTGTAAGAGTCATCATTAATCTCTCCACTCTGAATAAAACTGTCTACAATAGTTTTAGCATCATGAAGATCACCTACAGGAACAGTAAAGTCAATATTTGTAGTTCCATCATGCGCTTTGTTTTGAATAATAACATCAATATTTACTTCTGCATCCGCTAACTTGTTAAAAATATCAGAGGCAATCCCCGGTCTATCTTTTACACCCATCAGTGAGATACGTGCTTGATTTCTATCTAATGCGATTCCGCTTACTAATGGTGCTTCCATGATATTTTCTTCCTTCGTTATTAATGTTCCCTCTTCGTTTGAGAAACTTGTTCTTGTTACTAGGTTTACGTTTAATTTTTTTGCCATCTCTACAGAGCGGTTTTGCAGTACTTTTGCACCTAAACTCGCTAACTCTAACATCTCATCATAAGAGATTTTATCAAGTTTTTTAGCCTTGGGCTCGATTCTTGGGTCTGTAGTGTAGATTCCGCTTACATCTGTGTATATCTCACAAAGGTCTGCTTTTGTAGCACCGGCAATTGCAACAGCAGAGAGATCACTACCGCCACGACCAAGCGTTGTTACATCACCATTCTCATTTACACCCTGAAAACCTGCAACTACAACTATTTTACCCTCATCTACAGCATCTCTCATATTTTTAGGATTTATATCCTCAATGCGTGCTTTTGTATGGTGTTTATCCGTAAGTATTCCTGCTTTTCTTCCAGTCATTGCAACCGCAGAGTGCCCCATCTCTTGAAGTGCGATAGAGAGAAGTGAAGCTGTCACTCTCTCACCTGCACTAAGAAGCATATCCATCTCAGCACGAGCCGGGTTTGATGAAAAGTGTTCAGCATATCCGACAAGCTTATTTGTCTCTCCGCTCATAGCTGAAACGACTACTATTACATCGTTCCCGTTTTTTTTGCTTTCACTTACGCGATTCGCTACATTTTGGATACGTTCCAAGTCTCCAACGCTAGTCCCGCCAAATTTTTGAACTATTAACATCTATAAAAGTCCCTCTTTTTTAAAATAATTTATAACTGTCTCATATATAGGTTTTTTAAAGTGTGCCGTATGATTTAGCAAATCATCTACACTTACAAACTTGTAGTCTATAAACTCTGGATGCGCAGTATCAAGTTTTATAACTGCACTTTTTTTGAGTTTCATCAGAAAATATCTCTGTGTTTGACCCTTATAAGGCTTCATCTTTTTAGCGATCTTATCTGGAAAATCATAAGATATCCACTCTGGATATTCAGCAACAATTTTTGCTTTTTTTGTTCCTATCTCCTCTTCAAGTTCACGAAACAGAGCTTCCTCCACCTCTTCACCCTTGTCTATACCACCTTGAGGAAACTGCCAAATATCCAGCAAGTCATTTCTCTGTGCGATAAAAATCTCTTTTTTCTCAGGATAGTTATTTGAAACAATAATCATCGCCACATTTGGACGATACGAACCTTTTTTACTCATCTACATACCTGTATATTATTATAGCCGCGATTATACAAAATAAGCGATTAAAGTAAGATAAGTGGTTATAATTCTGCATGCTATTATATATTCACATCCCTTTTTGCGACTCTAAGTGCTCTTACTGTGCTTTTAACTCTTATGTTGATAAGTTTCATCTAAAAGAGGAGTATATGTCTGCACTTAAAACACAGCTTGAATTTGAGTTAAAACGATTTAAAGCTACAGATAAAAGTATTGAGACTATCTTTATTGGTGGAGGAACACCATCTACCGTCTCACCTGAGTTATATAAACCGATTTTTAAACTTTTAAAACCCTATTTAAAAGAGAGTATTGAGATAACAAGTGAGGCCAATCCCAACAGTGCAACTTATGAGTGGTTGTTTGGGATGAGAGAATTGGGAGTGAATCGAATTAGTTTTGGTGTTCAAAGCTTTAATACTGAGAAACTGAAACTTTTAAATCGTGCACATACACCGAAACAAGCAACTAAAGCAGTGCTAAACGCAGCCGAAGTAGGTTTTAAGAATATCTCACTTGACCTTATATATGCAACGCTGGGTGATACAAAAGAACTTTTAGAAAATGACATAAACAGTGCGTTTAACCTTCCTATAAATCATATAAGTGCCTATGCCCTGACAATAGAAGAAGGTACTGCATTTGAGTCAAAACCACAGATGAGTGCTGAACAGCTCTCTCTTACTTCGTGGATATTTAAAACCATACAGGCCAAAGGTTTTGCTCAATATGAGATAAGTAATTTTGGCTCATACAACTCTACTCACAACCTTGGTTACTGGCAATATAAAGATTATATGGGAGTCGGAAGTGGAGCTGTCGGGAAACTTGGTCTTAGTAGATTTTATCCGCAAACCATTATAGAAAAATACATAGAAAACCCGACTAAAATAAGAGAAGAGACCTTAGGTTATGAAGACAAAAAAATTGAACAGATTTTTTTAGGTTTTCGCTCTTGTGTTGGAGTCAGCTCTAAAATTTTAACTGAGGATGAGTTAAAAAGAGCACAGATATTAGTAGATGAGAATAAAATATCACTTCTTAATGAAACATTTTATAACGATGACTATCTTTTAGCTGATGAGATTACTCTTTTTATATCTTCTTGAAGTTATTTTAGATAAAATCTCCTTCTAAATAATAAATTAATTAATTTTTGAAGGCTAAATATGTTTGGTATGGGTTTTACTGAGATACTGATTATTGCTGTTATCGCTATTTTATTTATGGGACCAGACAAGCTCCCAGGTGCTATGGTAGAGATCGCTAAATTTTTCAGAACTGTTAAAAAAACTGTTGGAAGTGTAAAAGATACTCTTGAAGAAGAGATGAATGTTAGTGAGATTAAGCAAGAAGCTCTTGCTTATAAAAAAGAGTTACTCGATGCCGGTGAGAGTTTAAACAAGGTTGCAGACGTAAAAGGTTCTATCGCTTCTGGCCTTTCAGATTTAAATGCTGATATATTAGGTGAAGACGATATGAAAGATGATACTCCTAAGGCAGCTTCTAAACCGGACAAAGTGACTTTTGAAAAAAAGAAAAAGAAGAAAGAGAAGGTGAATGACGAAGTCAAAGAGAGTGCTACAGAGCAAAAAAAACCTAAGAAAGAAGAAGATATAGATGTTTGATGAATTACGACCACACCTTGTAGAACTTAGAAAAAGACTAGGGATTTCAGTAGGAAGCCTGGTAGTTATGTTTTTTGTTATGTTTTTCTTTCATGAGCCAATATTAAACTGGATGGTAGAGCCACTCAATGTTGCACTTGAAGAGGTTGGTAAAAAGTCTGTTCACGCTGCTGATGGAATGGTTACTACTTCTCAAGTTGGTGGAGCATTTTTTGTTGCCCTTAAAGTTTCATTTTTTGCTGCAATCGTAGGTGCCTTACCGATTATACTCTCTCAGATTTGGGCTTTTGTTGCACCTGGCCTCTATGCTAATGAGAAAAAGATGATTATTCCTTTTATCTTTGGTGGAACAACAATGTTCTTAGTCGGTGTACTCTTTGCCTACTATATTGTTACTCCCTTTGGATTTGACTTTCTCATCACCTTTGGTAGTTTTAAATTTACTCCTCTCATTAACATTGAAGATTATGTAGGTTTCTTTACTAAAATCATGTTTGGTTTTGGTATCGCTTTTGAGCTTCCTGTATTTGCATACTTTTTAGCACTTCTTGGCATGGTTGATGATAGACAGATGGCTGCGTTTTTTAAATATGCTGTTGTTATCATCTTTGTTGTTGCAGCACTTTTAACTCCACCGGATGTTTTAACTCAACTACTTATGGCTGGTCCGTTAATCATCCTATACGGTTTCTCAATCCTAATTGTAAAAGCAGTGAACCCTGCTCCACCTCTTGAAGAAGGGGAACTAAAAGATGAAGATGCAGATGTTTTCAAAGAAGCATTAGGACTAGAAGGTAAAAGTGACAAATAAAGAGTCACTTACTTCTAGCTATGAGTTCACACTACCTAGTGAGCTAATAGCTTCTCATCCTGCACACCCGAGAGACCACGCAAAACTTCTAGTCTACAATCGTTCTACTGATAAAATCACACATGCCCACTTTTATGATTTAGAAAAATTCATCCCTAAAGGTTGTGCTCTCATATTTAATGATACTAAAGTCATCAAAGCACGACTATTTGGTCATAAACCAAGCGGTGGAAAAATTGAGCTTCTCATAAACAGACCGCTAAATGCAAACGATATAAATGTTTATATACGAGGCAAGGTAAAAGTAGATACCAAAATAGAGTTTGATGAAGCTCTTATCGCGGTTGTAAAAGAGCTAAAAGGTGATGGTAGCAGAGTTGTAAACTTTTTACAAAACAACCAACCGCTACGCTTTGAAGAGCTGCTTCCTATTATAGAGAAAATTGGTCATATCCCCCTTCCTCCTTACATACAAAGAGAAGACAGCGAGGAGGATGCTTCAGAGTATCAGACAGTATTCGCACGTGAGGAGGGCGCGGTAGCTGCTCCCACAGCATCACTCCACTTTACGCCTGAGCAGCATGAGAGAATATGCAAAAACTTTAGCCACGCCTTTGTTACTCTTCACGTAGGCAGTGGAACATTTAAACCTGTAGAAGCGGAAATAATCACTGAACACCCAATGCACTCAGAGTATTATGACATCTCAGATGCAGCAAAAAAGATTTTAGACTCTGCGCAGCCAATTTT
>JBDLHW010000157.1:0-4880 GCA_039715155.1 Campylobacterota bacterium
ACTATAGAGGCAAATACTGCGAGTGTGAAGTTGTAAACGATACCGGCCAAGTCAACCTGCATAGCTGCATTATATCCACCTCTACCTATGACAGTTGCTGTGTTGATTGGAACAGGTTTAGCCCAACCAAAGAGAAATCCACTCTCTCCACCTAAAAGTATAGGAAGAAAGTACATCGTAGCTGGAACAATAATAGTACCAACCAAATCAACGTGAACGAGTGGGTTTATAGATAATCTTCCAGAATTTTTAGCAGTAGAGTCACCATACATGTAGGCTACCCAACCGTGCATGATCTCATGCCCGATAATTGCTACGGCTAAAGCCAGTACTGCTGCTAAGATTTTCAGTAAATCAATAGAGTCCATAGTCATCTTTATCTGTTCTTAGTCTCTCCTGTCTTGCTCTGTCAAGATAAGAAGACTCTTCTAAATCAGTCGGTGTTTTACCAACTCTGTCCCATCTGATTTCCCAGTTATCATCTATTGAGAAGTATATAAACCAAGGAGTTCCTTCCACATTATCATAAGGTACAGCTCCCCAAAAACGGCTGTCATTTGAGTGGTCACGGTTATCTCCCATCATGAAGTAGTGGTCTTCATCAACCTTAGTAGGATTCATGTAAAAAAGAGCCATTGGGTAGTTACCGTTGTTAATGATTTTATCATCATGGTGAATACCCGGATGCGCTTTCATGTAGGGGTTCTTAACCCAAAGTTTACCGGCAAAAAGAGTTAGTTCAAAACCTTTAAAGTTCTCTTTTATCCACTCATCACCCTCTTTATGATGAACATAGAGATCTTTATCTGCTACAAAAAGTTCATCTCCCGGAAGTGCAACACAGCGTTTAACAAAGTGTTGTTTAGGATTATGAGGATATCTAAAGATAACAATATCCCCACGTTCTGGTCTGTCACCATCCATTAAGCGAAGCTTGTCACTCCATGGCATGATAGACATCTCGATAAATGGAATGTGAGGCATAGGGATACCATATGCAAACTTTTTAGCAAAAAGGTGATCACCTATCAGAAGTGAGTCTTTCATAGAGCCACTTGGGATTCTAAAAGCTTGAGCGATAAAAAAGATTACAAAGAGAACTATGAAGATGGTACCTGTCCACGTATTTGAGAATCTATAGGCCTTGTGTATAACTTTTTTCACTATTTTTCATCCTCAGAATTTAACTTTTGTGCATTTAACTTTGCAGCTTTGAGTGTATTGCTTAGAAGCATAGCGATAGTCATTGGACCAACTCCACCAGGACTTGGTGTGATGTATGAGCTCTTCTTGCTTACCTTTTCAAAGTCCACATCACCAACAAGTTTTCCCTCTTTTGTTCTACTGACTCCGATATCAACGATAATAACATCATCTTTTACCATATCTTCTGTGATAAGGTTAATAACTCCAACCCCAACTAAAACTATATCTGCATTTAGTGTATGTTTTTTTAAGTCATCTGTAAAGATATGACAGATTTCTACAGTTGCATCTGCGTTTAAAAGCAGTGAAGCCATAGGCTTTCCAACGATATTTGATGCTCCGACAACTACACAGTTTTTACCTTTAACGTCTATGTTGTACTCACTTAAAAGCTCCATAACACCAAGTGGCGTACATGGAACAAAGCCGTCAAGCCCTGTAGTCAATCGTCCAACATTAAATGGATGGAAACCATCTACGTCCTTTTCTGGTGTTACAAGCTCTAAAAGCTTAGTTGTATCTATGTGCGCTGGTAGAGGAAGCTGAATTAGAATCCCATCAACATTACTGTCATTATTTAGCATAACGATAGTCTTTTCAATGGCTTCTTGGGAGATGCTCTCTGGCATATCATGAGTTATTGAGTAAAATCCGGCTCTATCGCAGGCTCTTTTCTTCATGTTTACATATGCAGCACTTGCAGGATCCTGTCCAACAAGAACGACAGCAAGACCCGGTGTACACCCACACGTCTCTTTTAATTTTTTTACTTCATCAGTGACTTGTAGTTCTATTTTTTTTGAAAGTGCTTTACCATCAAGAATCTGCATTTAAACCCCATAAATTATTTTTTTGTTATTATACCTTTTTAAAATAATATTAGGTTTAGAATGAAATATATACTTTTTTTACTCCTGCCGTTTTTTCTTGAAGCAAGTAGTAGTTTTATTACAGATATGGAGTATGCATCACAACTTTATAAAAACCCCAGAGGCATAGGTTGTCAGCATTGTCATGGTGAATATGGCGAGGGAAAACTGATAGCAAATTATATACATAAAAAAGAGAAAAAGAGTTTTAGTGGACCAGCAATCAATAAGATGAGTTTTGCTGCGTTTCACCAAGCTTTGAATGATAGAAAAAGAGGAATGCCGAGGTACTTTTTAACAAAAAAAGAGGTTCAGGCACTCTATCTCTATATTCAAGAAAATAACAAAAAAAAGAGCTCTAATGCTAAGTAAAATAGAAGAAGCTTATAAAAACAGAGATTTGGATACACTAGACAAACTGGCTGTACCAGCTTACAGAGAAGTAAATAAAAAGAGTGATTTCAAGTCAGTTCTCATGCTCTCATGTAATAACATAAAGCATCTCTCTAAAATAGAATCTTTAGACGCTGATTGTATTATGCTCAATCTTGAAGATGGGGTAAGTAGAGAAGATAAACCTTTTGCACTAGTTTTATGTGCGATATTTATCTCTCAAATCAAAAAGAGTGACAAGAAGCTTGTTGTTCGTGTAAATGCACTCGATGAGGGAGGGTATGAGGAGATTACTTATCTGAATCAATTTATGCCAGATGCTATTAGGGTCCCTAAGATAAGAAATAAAGAGGAAGTATTAAGTGTTTTAGCACTTTTAAAAGATGATATAGAGTTACATCTCTCAATTGAGACAGCAGAGGCTTGGCATAATCTTTCATCTCTAGCTGTAAATGACAGAGTTACAACTTTTTATTTAGGTATTTTAGACTTATTTGCAGATATGAAACTCTCACAAAGTCTTATAAATATTGATAATCCAACAATGAAATATATGCTCTCTCATTTCTTGATAACTTCAAAGTCAATGGGTGTTAAACCTGTCTCTTTTGTATTTCAAGAGTTTAAAAATTTGAATGTTTTCTCGCAATGGATAGAGCTTGAAAAAAGTATGGGCTATGACTCTAAGGGGTGTATATCCCCAAAACAAGTAGAGTTAGTAAATGAAGTTTTTGTTGATGAAGAGGCGCAGATAAAAAGAGCCGAGGTTATAATAAAACTATTTGAGATGCATCAAGAGCAAGGGATAACAGGTTTTGTGGATGATGAGTATGGGTTTATCGATGAGCCAATATACAAAGGCGCCTTGGCTCTTCTAAACAGGCTTTAGTTTATTTGCCAATAGCGTGGTTTCTCTGCAAAACATGCACTGAAAAATAAAAGCTCTCACTCTATTTAATCAAGTATTTAATTAGAAAAATGTAAAATCATCATAATTAAATTGGAGAGCTAAATGATACAAAAAATCAAAAAGTATTCTACTACAAACACCTTGGTTATTCTTGGAATTGTTTTAGGTGTTGCGTTTGGAAGTTTTTTACCGGAACTGGCGCTAAAACAGCAGGTAATAGGGCAGATGTTTATAAGTTTTTTAAAGATGTTAGTTGTCCCTTTAGTCTTCGCAAGTATCTACGTGGCAATTCTTGGATTGGGTAGTTTGAAAGAGCTTAAAACTATTGGTCTGAGAACTATTGGTCTCTATCTTTTAACAACAGCTCTTTCTGTAGCTCTTGCTATATTGGTAATGAATCTTTTTCCAATAGGCGAAGCTGTTTCAGCTGAAGGCTTAGAATATGCAAAGGCTTCGGAGATAGCAGAGTTCTCGCTATCTGCAATGGTACTTAGTTTTATACCGGTAAATATTTTCAACTCACTCTCTGAGGGTGCTATGATGCAGATTATAGTTTTTGCTATTCTTTTTGGTATTGCATCCCTGCATATGGAAGCACACAGACAACGTACTATGCTTGATATTTTTACAGCTGTCTCAAACGCAATGCTAACAATGGCAGAGTGGGTTATTAAATTAACGCCAATAGGTGTGTTTAGTCTTATCTCCTATGTAATTGCAGATCAAGGTATAGAAGTAGTTCTTGGTTTATGGAAGTATATTCTTATGGTTGTAGCCGTGTTACTTATTCACGCTGTAGTAACACTGCCTACAGTTTTAAAAGTTTTTGGTCGTATAAACCCATTCAAATATTTAAGCACTGTACGTGAGGCACCGATAATGGCGTTTTCCACAGCATCAAGTGCGGCAACTCTGCCTGTCTCAATGCGTATAGTTGAAGAAGTAGGGGGAGTTGATAAGAAAAATGCATCTTTTGTGCTTCCTCTTGGAGCTACTGTCTCTATGGATGGAACCGCAGCATACCTTACTATCGCTGTGCTTTATATCTCTCACTTAGCTGGAGTAGATTTGAGTTTTGGCGAGCAGATACTTTTAGGAGTGACAGTAGTTGCTCTTAGTGTTGGAGTTGCTGCACTTCCAAGTGCCTCACTTGTTATGATGGTTGTTATTTTAAACCAGGTAGGGCTTCCCGTTGAGTATATTGCGGTTATTGTTGCCGTTGATAGAATCCTCGATATGGCAAGAACATCTCTAAATGTCACCTCTGATTTGGTTGTTGTTAAAATCGTAGACCAGATAGAAAAGCGTAAAATTATAAAGGAATCAAATGTTTAAATTTATACTCCCACTGCTGCTTGTTTCAGTATTCCTAAATGCAGATACAAAAGAGGCCCTAGAAGCTTTTAAGAAAAAAGATTACACGACTGCGTTTAAGTTATATGAAGAGAGTGCCAAAGCGGGGGATACTACCGCTCAAAACGCACTCAGTTATCTCTATTTTA
>JBDLHW010000158.1:0-4845 GCA_039715155.1 Campylobacterota bacterium
ACTAATATTAGTTTTTATGTGATTAGAGTACTATATAGATATTTATATAAAATAATATATAGTTGTATGAAGTAAGTATAAAAATTGTACTTCAGCTTCCAGATGTTTTGTTCAATGGAGCGGGTGAAGGGATTCGAACCCTCGACAGCCTGCTTGGAAGGCAGGAACTCTAGCCACTGAGTTACACCCGCATGTCATTGGTGGTGGTGGGAAGAGGAGTCGAACCTCTGAACCCGTAGGGAGCGGATTTACAGTCCGCCGTCGTTGGCCACTTGACTATCCCACCACAATATATAATAAATTATATCTTATCTGGTCTAACACTGTTTCTAATATTCAAATTTCAATGGTGCCGTCACGAGGATTTGAACCCCGGGCCTGCTGATTACAAATCAGCTGCTCTAGCCAACTGAGCTATGACGGCATCGAAATTGAGTCAGAATTATAGTGCAAAACATTTTTTATGTCAAGAGTTTTTACTAGAAGTTTATAAAATCATTATCTTTTAATACTATAGGCTTCCATTTACCACGTAAATTCTCTATCTCCTTCATAATTTCTTTTAAAAATATTGGTTTAATATGGTTAATATAAAGCTTAATATCATCTCTTTTTAGTTTCTCTAATTTACTAAAGAGTAACTCCGGTGTCAAATGTTTACTCTCAATAGCTAACTCTTTCATAGAAGATGGAAAAGAGCACTCTACAACTATAGTAGTTATACTTTTATCATTTTCAACTTCATTAATCATACTGTCAAGTGAGTAAGTATCTGCAGTTATAAGGAGTGCCTGTTCATCTTTTTTATAGATATATCCACATGAGGCAACCGTATGATCAGTCTCAAATGCTTTGATAGACTCATTTTCTCCAATCTTATACTCTTTAGAGAGCTCTATCTCTGTATACTTTAGTGCCATCTCTTTTGAGTTTGACATTGCTATTACAGAAAAATCCGGCCAAATACTATCATTTAAGAAGTTTTCTTTTAACACTTTTATAGTTTCGGGTAGAGCTATAATGTTAAGTGTTTTAGATCTTAAGGAGAAATAGTTATCCAATATATAAGCTATATCAGAAATATGGTCCAGGTGAGAGTGCGTAAGCCATATGTTCTCTATCTCTATACTTGACTCCTGAAGGGAGTCTAGCAAATTACCCGCATCTACTACATTCTTTGAGTTTAGATAAAAAGAACTAGTACCAAAACCTTTTGATTTTGTTCCATAAGCGCCTAATACTTTGACTTGATGCTTATCTTCTTCTCTAATATGTTCATACTCTATGTAGTCATCTTTAAGGCTCTCTCTAACCTTCAAGATTTCATCTAAGTTATCAAAGAAGAGGTCAATCAGAGTTGGATCAAAATGTTTTGCTCTCTCCTCTTTGAAGAAATTAAATATCTTCTCATCACTCCAGGCCATTTTATATATTCTATCTGTTCCTAGAGCATCAAATACATCTGCAATAGCTGTTATGCGGCCATAAATATGTATCTCTTCGCCCTTAAGCCCTTTTGGATACCCTGAGCCATCCCATTTTTCATGATGCTCATGAGCAACAATCGCTGCAGCTTTAAATAGTGGCTTGTCAGAGTTTTTTGTCATATCATAGCCAAGTTTAGCATGAGTATCCATAATCTCTCTCTCATAAGAGTTTAGGACATCTGGTTTGTTTAAAATAGCATCAGGAATAGCTACCTTTCCAATATCGTGCATCGGGCTTGCCTTTTTTAAAAGCTCCGCATCTATATCATTCATACCCCAGGCAAGAGCCAGTATTTTAGAGTACTCGGCAACTCTCTTTACATGATTTCCTGTCTCCTCACTTCTACTCTCACCGATTGAGCCCATAGTTAAAACAACCTCTTTTTCAGTCTCCTGTATATCTTTTGAGAGTTTTGCTGAAATCAGAGTCTCTGCTGCATAGATACTTGCAAGAGAGAGACGCTCTAAATCTCGTTTATCAAAAGTGCCCTTTTCACTCTTTTTATTTATTACCTGAACGGCCCCAATAATCTCATTGGAGTTATTAAACATTGGTATAACCATCATACTTTTTGTCAAATATCCGGTATCTGCATCTATCTCTTGGTTAAATCTTCTGTCTTTATAGACATCATCTAAAATGATCTTCTCGCCGCTAATGACAGCACTGCCAACTATACCCGAGTTAATTGGAATCTCAACCGCATCCATTCCGTGAGCAACTTTAGTCCATATGCTTTTTTTATCATCACTTACCAGCCATATACTACATCTATCTGCAGAAGTTAATGAACGACCCATATTTGCCAGAACAAACATAGTGTCATCATAGTCTCTGAGTGAAGAGACCTCTGTAAGGTAGGTAAATATAAGTTCGACAATCTCATTTGCACCTAAAGCTTCACTGTTTTTCATACTAATCCCCCAATAGGGGCTCCCATTCAGTTTTGTATATGTATAATTTTACTTATTATATCATTATAGCTTCTTAAAAATATAAAAGGTTAACAAATGTTAAAAATTTTATTTTCCCCATCTGAAGGAAAAAACCCTGGTGGGGACTTAATTGAAAAAGAGCTTTTAGGCTCAAACAGTGCAAGATCGGAT
This sequence comes from Campylobacterota bacterium, assembly GCA_039715155.1. GTDB lineage: Bacteria > Campylobacterota > Campylobacteria > Campylobacterales > Sulfurimonadaceae > Sulfurimonas. The sequence continues at coordinate 2,595 of JBDLHW010000158.1, forward strand.
ATCTTAAATGAATATAACGACATTATAAAAAGAGCAGATGAGGATGAGATCACTCAGCTATTTGGAATCAAAAAGTTCAGCGAGTGTCAAGCATATATGCAAGATATATTCTCTTCACCACTTATGAGTGCTATAGAGAGATACAGAGGTGTAGCTTATGACTATCTCGAATACTCTACTCTTGATGAGAGAGCCAAAGAGTACCTAAAACAGAACACTGTCATCTTCTCTAACCTTTATGGTCCTATACTTGGTGGAGATACAATTGCCAACTATAAAGTCAAACAGGGAAACAACATAGGAAGTATCGTTCCGGACAAATTTTATAAGGATAGGTTCTCCTATCAACTTGACCTGTTTCTGGCAAACGATGAGATTTTAGACCTTCGTGCCGGATACTATGATAAGTTTTATAAATCTAACAAAGAGTACACAACTCTGAAGTTTTTAAAAAATGGAAAAACTGTAAGCCACTGGGCTAAGGCCTATAGAGGCATAGTACTAAGAGAGTTAGCAAAGCACAATATCACCTCCTTAAATGAATTTATGTCTCTAGAAATTCCAACTTTGAATGTACAAGAGATAAAAGTAATCAAGAATAAAACAGAAATCGTCTACAATATCGTTGAATAAAAAGGATGCACGTGAAAGATTCACAAGAGTACATAGATAAAAAAGCATTTTTTGAGAAGATAATTACTCTATATGGCAGGAATGTGGTCATTGAAGCTCTCCAAGACAATAGTGTTGATGTGCATAAACTGCATATGGCTGAGTCAAACAGAACCGATGGAGCTATCAAGACCATTCTTTCACTTGCCAAAAGTAGAGGCATAGAGGTCTCTTTCCACGATAAAGGTGCACTTAGCCGAATTAGTAAAAATGCCAAGCAAGACCAAGGTGTTGCTATTGATATTATGGCGCAATCTTACCAAAATGCTAGGGAGATAAAAAACCTTACTGCTTACAGGCTTATAGCACTTGATGGAATTCAAAATCCTCAAAACCTTGGAATGATTATCCGCTCTTGTGCAGCCGGAAATGTAGATGGAATAATTTTACCTAAAAAAAGCTCTGCAAAAATCTCTCCACTTGTTATAAAAGCGAGTGCAGGAACTCTCTTCAAACTGCCTATATACTTCTGTAATGCATTGGAGGATATTTTACCTGAACTGAGTGATACTAAGATTTACGCTCTCTCTTCTCATGCGAAGAGTAGTATCTATGACGTAAATGCAGTAGATAAATCAGTTTTTGTTTTAGGAAATGAGAGTGATGGGGTAAGCAGTGAGGTTGAAAAGCTTTGCAATGACTCCATAAGCATTCCAATGAAACGCGGTGTAGAGTCTCTCAATGTTGCGGTAACCGCTTCACTTATTGCATTTATGCAGTAACTAAGAGATCATAATCTCGTAAGGACGTTTAATCTCTCGTATCACCTCATCAACACTCATATGACGAGATTTACGTAAGAACTCCTTACCGTCAAGGAATACTAAAACAGTAGGAATAGCAAATACTCCAAAGTGAGGTGCTATATCCTCTTCTACTGATATATCAACACTCTCGACCTTGAACTCTTTAAAGTTAGCATCGATTGCTTCTAATAACTTTGGCTTTAGGGCGTGACATACATTACAGCTTGGTGCAGAGAAGTAGACCATTACAGCTAAATTCTCTTTTATGCTACTATTTATATTTTCAATTGTTTGCATATGAAAGTATAACAGATATAATTTCATTATGGGTTCAATTATATTTTCAATTTCAAGTCTTTATATCTTTATAGTAATCGGCTATCTTGCCAAGATGAGTTTTAAAGAGAATATAGATGATAAAACAATCACTCTTATAAATGTATACTTTTTACAGGTCTTTTTAACTTTTTGGGGACTACTTATTCGCCCTATAGATGTAACACTTCTCTATGCCCCTTCTATTTATCTGGCAATTGTAGCCATTGTTATTCTTATCGCTGCCTTTGCCGCCAAACTGCTTTTTGAGAATAAAAAAGAGTACTCCATAGCTACCGTTGCTGCCATTATTGGTAATACTGGAAACTTAGGTATACCTATAAACATTGCTATCTTTGGAGAAGCGTCTATTACATACACAACGGTTGTAAACCTTGTAAATGTATTTGTCGTTTATACTATCGGCGTTTACTACTACTCACGTGGAACCTATGATGCGAAAACTTCACTGATGAATATTATCAAGCTACCAATTCTTTGGGCGGCGATTATTGCGA
>JBDLHW010000159.1:0-4838 GCA_039715155.1 Campylobacterota bacterium
CAACTGTAGCGATTGAGGGAGTTGGAAAAACAGATACACCGTTTGTTTCATTATAAAGTGAAACATTTCCACCAATAACCGGAGTAGTAAGCTCAGCACACGCCTCTTTAATACCCTCACAAGCTTGACCAAACTGCCACATAACCTCAGGGTTTTCAGGGTTACCAAAATTAAGACAATCAGTAATCGCTAGTGGTCTCGCACCACTCATTGCTACATTTCTACCAGCTTCAATTGTTGCAGCAGCTCCACCACCTTTAGGGTCGATGTAACAGAAACGTACATTACAATCAGCACTCATTGCAAGTGCTTTTCCATTCTCTTTTACACGGATTACAGAAGCGTCAAGCATTCCACCATTTTTAATAGTGTTTGTCTGTACCATTGAATCATACTGAGTATAGATCCAAGACTTATCTACAACTTCCATAGATTTTGTAAGTGTCTCAAATGCATTCTGATTTGAAACCTTCTCAAAATCATTTATTGTTACATCTTTAATCTCATCTAAATAAGCTGGTTTACTCATAGGACGATTAAGTTCAGGTGCTTCTTCACTTACTGGGTCAACTGGAACCTCAGCACATTTTTCACCTTCCCAAAAAAGCTCCATATTCCCAGTATCAGTTACTTCACCGATAACAGCAGCATCTAAGTCCCATTTTTCAAAAATATCAATAATTGCTTGCTCTGAACCCTTCTTAGCACACAGAAGCATACGCTCTTGAGACTCTGAAAGCATAAAGTCATAAGGAGTCATGTTCTCTTCACGAGCAGGAACTTTATCTAAATGCATTGTCATACCACTACCTGTTCTTCCAGCCATCTCAAAAGATGAAGATGTAAGACCGGCAGCACCCATATCTTGAATACCAACAACATGATCAGTTTTAAATAACTCCATACAAGCTTCAAGAAGAAGTTTTTCAGTAAATGGATCACCAACTTGAACAGTAGGACGAAGAGATTTTGACTCTTCAGTAAATGAATCTGACGACATAACAGCCCCACCAAGACCGTCACGACCTGTTTTTGCGCCAACATACATTACAGGGTTACCGATACCCTCAGCACGACCTAGAAAAATCTCATCTGATTTTGCGATACCAAGGTTGAACGCATTTACTAGGATATTTCCATTGTAACACTCATCAAAACTTACTTCACCACCGATAGTAGGAACACCCATACAGTTACCATAACCACCAATTCCCTCAGTTACACCACGTACTAAATAACGTTGATGTGCAGAAGTTTTATCATCATTCATTACATTACCAAAACGAAGTGCATTGAGTGAAGCGACAGGACGGGCACCCATAGTAAATACATCACGCATAATCCCACCAACACCAGTTGCAGCACCTTGGTACGGCTCAATAAATGAAGGGTGGTTATGTGACTCCATCTTAAATACAGCTGCATATCCATCACCTATATCGATAACACCTGCGTTTTCTCCTGGACCCTGGATAACCCATGGAGCTTTTGTTGGAAAACCTTTGAGGTGTACTTTTGATGATTTATAAGAGCAGTGCTCAGACCACATTGCTGAGAAAACACCAAGTTCAACAAGGTTTGGCTCACGTTTTAAAATCTCTTTAATATGTGTGTAATCTTCTTGTGAAAGTTTATGATTTGCTAGTTGTTCTTCTATGTTTTCAAGTTGTTGGCTCACTGTTAAGTCCTAAAAAAAATTTAACTGATTTTCTCAAAAAGTTTACTTTTTGTAGCTTTAGGGGGTTGTAGGGACTGTTTTGTCCCTGCCCCTATTATGGGCTTTGCTCATAATAGTGCTATAAATCAATATTTTAAAGAGGGATTATATCTAATGGATGGTAAAAGTAGTTTTAATCTAATAGACTTCTTACAAGAAGTCTATTTAAAAGTCATCAATGCGTAACCACTATTTTGGTATCTAATAGTGTCAATAAAACTGTTTGGTGAGATCTCGACAAAAGGAAGCACATCACTTTTTTCTATTGCATTTGCACTCAGAGACATTGCACAGGCAATAATTTTTACATTCTCTCTTTTAGAGAGAGAAATAAGATAGTTTTGCGCTTTTTCAATGTTCTTGATATCTTCGTCTGGAGTAATCATCTCATAATCCTGAACAATCATCCCAACGCAGCCACCATGCAGTGTCAATGCAACAGTAGCCTTGTCTCCACGTTTCTCAATCATATCTACAGTCTTGCCAACTAACCACATACGACTCTTTATGAAGTTTGAGTCACTTGAACTACAGTCAAAAACCGCTTTATACTCGCTGGCTTGTGTAATTCCAACAAACATCAGCAGGGCTAAAAATATTTTACTCATAACTCACTCCTTAGTGAAAAGAAAACTCTTTTTCTGTACGAATATTTCTTTTCAATGAAAAGATGTTTTCATATTTTATCTCAATAATCTCATACTCTTTTATTGCATTTGGAAGAGTGATCTTAAACTCATCATCCACAGACTTTCCCATGAGAGCTTTTGCAATTGGCGAGTGAATAGATATTAGTCCATTCTCAGGTTCACTCTCTAAAACTCCACAGAGTGTATAGGACTCCTCTTCATCACTGTCAATATTGACGACTTTAACACTGCTTCCAAAACTTACCGTTTCGTGTCCGTGCAGTGACGGGTCAATTATCTGCGCTTTTTCAATCATCGAGTTAAGATAAAACAATCTTTTATCGATGAAACGAAGCTTCTCTTTTGCAGCATGATAATCTGCATTTTCACTTCTGTCACCTTGAGCAGCAGCAACAAGTTTCTCCTGCGCAACTTTAGGCTTTTCAAGCTTTAGTAAAAACTTAAACTCTTTTACTAAGAGGTCATAACCCTCTATACTCATAGGCTCTTTATTCATAAAACTTACTGATTAAATCCTACGATATAGTAAGTCTCTTTGTTTTGAAGCTTATTTACTTTTACCTTAAATTTATCACTGAAGTGCTTCACTTTTTCATGTGCCTCTTCAGCTAACTCAGGGCTTGCAGCTTCTACTTTTATCTTAAAACAATCTTCTGAGTTTGAGAGTGCAACAAATGAACCATCAACTTTTAGATGGTCATGTAAATCCATAATATGTTTTCTTATTTTCTCATATCCTGGAGTGTTCTCTTCAATTTTTTCTAGCTGGCTCAATAGAGCATCATTAGGCGCATAACCTAGTTGTGTTAGCATTGCATCTCTTTGCATTTTTCCATATCCTTAATTTTATTTCATAAAGAGTTTTATATATTTGAATAATAGCAAAAATAATAACAGTTTTTTGTAAATATTCAGTGTTAATTTATTTCTTAATACTATAATTGTGTCATAAAGTAAAACTTAATTACAAGAGGGACGTCATGACAGAAGAAATACTAAAAAAAATCAAACAACTACCACCACTTCCTGAATCTGCAATGCAAATTGAGGCCGTGTATCAAAATCCAGATAGCAGCTTTAACGATATGGTTAAAATTTTAGAAAAAGACCCTCTATTAACAGCCGATATTTTAAAAGCAGCGAATTCTCCACTTTATGGGTTCTCACGTGAAATAAATGCAATCAGTCAAGCAGTTGGTTTGTTTGGTATGGGTACCGTTCGTGGTTTTGCCCTTGCATCTATCGTTAAGAAAAGTTTTTCACTAGACCTCTCTCCTTATGGAATATCAAACGATATGTTCTCAGCACTCTCTAAAAAGCAACACGGTCTTATGACTTCATGGTGTCTTAGAAAAGAGAATAAACTTCTTGGTGTATTATCTCCGGCTGCATTTCTTGTTGAAATCGGTAAAGTTCTAATCGCTCAGCAAGTTATGGCTGACAGTAAAGAAGAAGCATTTCGTGATGCCCTGGCAAACCTTCAAGATGTTGAAGCTGCCGAGAGAGAAGTAGTTGGTGTTGATACTCCTGAAGTAAGTGCTACAATCTTTGCACAATGGAAATTTGAAGAGGGTCTTGTTGACGTTATTAGAAACTGTCAAAATCCTGAAAAAGCCCTAGAAGAAGACCAGCGTCCAGCACAGATTCTTCACGTTGTACGTGCTGCAGTTCCAATGAATGGTATAGTTACAGATGAAAGTGTCGCGTGCGCAAAAGAATTAATTGAAAAATATGACCTTGATATGGAAAGCTTTGATACAGCTATAGAAAACGCAAGATAAAAATCATTTGAAATCTCTACTTATAAGGCTCACTCACGGTTTGAGTGAGCAAGACATAACTCCAGAAGAACTTACCTCAGTTAACTTATGGCTCACAAAAAAATACCTTACAAAAAAAGATGACGTTTATAAATTTAACTCAAAATATCGTGCTGGTACACTTGGTGTCGTTCAAAAAGCGACTGCATACCTTAATGTAATTGGGGAAAATGTTCGTGACCTTTTTATCGGCGAGGGTGACTTAGGGGATGCTAAAGAGGGTGACTTGATAATCGCCCAAAGACTACTTGGAAAGCGTGGTACTCCGAGTGCAAAAATAGCTGAAGTTGTCGGACGTGAGCAGAGTTATAGTGTTGCATATATCATAGAAAAAGATTCTCATAAATCTTTAGTCGATTTAAAAACAGAGTATCCTATAGGTGCTGAACTTACACAAGAAGCACTAAACTCTTATGAGATTGGTGATGTTTTTAAAATAGACAACCAAATAAATAAAGTACTAGAAAAACTTGGAAATATTAAAGACCCAAAAGTTGATGAGTTTATAGTTTTAGCACAATTTAATAAGCATGATGAGTTTGAGGATGAAGTTTTAGAAATTGCATTGGAATCATTGCCTAAAGCCTTGGTTGAAGAAGATCAAGATGATGAGGAAATGGATGCAATAACTCATAAGTCAACATCAATAGA
>JBDLHW010000016.1:0-18164 GCA_039715155.1 Campylobacterota bacterium
GCCGGTTTTCAAGACCGGTGCATTCGACCAACTCTGCCAAAGATCCACGCGTAGTTATAACGATAAGAATTATATCATAAAACTGGAGGTGCCACCCAGATTTGAACTGGGGATAGCAGCTTTGCAGGCTGCGGCCTTACCACTTGGCGATGGCACCAGTCATCTTATCAGTCAATGGTGCCCGGGGCCGGACTCGAACCGGCACAGTATTGCTACCGGGGGATTTTAAGTCCCCTGCGTCTACCAATTTCGCCACCCGGGCATAATGAATGAATTCACAGTTTATAATAATTATGGAGCGGGAAACGAGGTTCGAACTCGCGACCCCAACCTTGGCAAGGTTGTGCTCTACCACTGAGCTATTCCCGCAAAACTCTTACAGACTCTGTAAGTGAGGTGGAATTATAGCCGATAGTTTTTTGTTTGTAAAGAGTTTTTAGCTTAAATTCCAAAAAAAGTGGTATAATCGCGCTTATAATTAAAATGTAAACTACTATATAGGAATTTGAAATGAGAAGTGATATTATTAAAAAGGGTTTTGACAAGGCTCCTCACCGTTCACTGCTTCGTGCAACAGGTCTCAAAGATGAAGATTTTGACAAGCCGTTTATCGGTATAGCGAACAGTTATATCGACATTATTCCGGGGCATTTTTTCCTGCATGAGTATGGGGAGATTGTAAAAGAGGCTATACGTGAGGCTGGTGGTGTTCCATTTGTTTTCAATACTATTGGTGTTGATGATGGAATTGCTATGGGTCATGAGGGTATGCTCTACTCACTTCCTTCACGTGAGATAATCGCTGATTCTATGGAAACAGTTATGAATGCTCACCAGCTTGATGCGATGATCTGTATCCCTAACTGTGACAAGATTGTTCCGGGTATGATTATGGGTTCTTTAAGAGTAAATGTACCTACTATTTTTGTATCAGGTGGTCCAATGGCTGCAGGACATAAAGCAGATGGAACTCCTATTGATTTAGCAACTGCATTTGAAGCGGTTGGTCAACATGCTGAAGGTAAGATGACAGACGAAGAGCTTTATGAGATTGAGTGTGAAGCTTGTCCATCAGGTGGTTCATGTTCAGGTATGTTTACTGCAAACTCTATGAACACACTTTGTGAAGCGATGGGGATTGCACTTCCAGGTAATGGTACCGTACTTGCGATGACTCCTGAGAGAATTGAGATGGTAAAAACAGCTGCAAAAAGAATAGTTGAACTTGCGAAAATGGAAAATAACTCAAAGTATAACTTTAAAAATGTTCTAAATGAAAAAGCTGTTCACAATGCTTTTGTTGTGGATATGGCAATGGGTGGAAGCTCAAATACAGTTCTACATATGTTAGCAATTGCAAAAGAAGCTGATGTTGATTTTCAGATAGAAAACATAAATGCAATCGCTGAAAAAGTATCTCACATCGCTAAGATATCCCCATCATTAACAACTGTTCATATGAAAGATATAGATGATGCAGGTGGAGTAAACGCAGTAATGAATGAGGTCTCTCGTAGAGGAGATGTACTTCACTTAGATGCTTTAACTATTACAGGTGAAACACTTGGAGATAGAATAAAGGATGCAAAGATTTTAGATGAAAATATTATTCACACAAATGAAAATGCATACTCTCCAGTTGGTGGACTCTCGATTTTATTTGGTAACCTTGCTTTAGAGGGTGCTGTTGTTAAGAGTGCCGGAATTGCACCAAATATGAGACAGTTCAAAGGTTCTGCAGTATGTTTTAACTCTCAACCAGAAGCTATTGCAGGTATTATGTCTCATAAAGTAAAAGCTGGTGATATTGTCGTTATTCGTTATGAGGGACCAAAAGGTGGACCGGGCATGCAAGAGATGCTCGCTCCTACTGCTCTTATACAAGGAATGGGTCTTGGTGAATCTGTTGCACTTATAACAGATGGTCGTTTCTCTGGTGCTACAAAAGGAGCTTCAATCGGTCATGTTTCTCCAGAAGCTGCAGAGGGTGGATTAATAGCACTTATAGAAGATGGTGATGAAATTGAACTTGATGTAGATAAGCATATACTACAGTTAAATGTAAATGATGAAGAGCTACTTAGAAGAAAACATCACTATGTACCATATAAAAATGAGGTTAAATCTAAGTGGCTCAAACGCTACCAACTGTTAGTTTCAAATGCATCAAACGGTGCTGTATTAAAAACAGAATTATAAGAAGGAAATGTATAAGTGAACGCAATAGCGATAAAACATAACGATGAAATTATTGACCTGCAGACTGCAGAGGAGCTAGGGTTTGAGGGTGAACAAATTCATCTTGATAACTCTGCTGACTCCTTAGAAGTTCTTCGTCACTCAACAGCTCACCTTATGGCTCAGGCTATAAAGTCACTCTATCCGGATGCAAAGTTTTTTGTAGGACCAACTGTAAAAGAGGGTTTTTACTATGACTTTAAAACAGAAGCTGAGATAGGTGAGGGTGATCTTAAAAAGATAGAGAAGCAGATGCTCTCATTTGCGAAGAAGAAGTACAAAATAGAGAAGTACTCAATTCCGATGAGTGAAGCAAAAGAGAAGTTCAAAGATGACAATCTTAAACTAGCTGTTATGGATAGAATCCCTGATGAGACTGTTTCTATATATAAGCAGGGTGAGTTTGAAGATCTTTGTCGTGGACCTCACTTACCAAGTATTGGACTGATTAGATACTTTAAACTTACTAAGATTGCTGGTGCATATCTGGGGGGTGATTCTAAAAATGAGATGCTAACTCGTATATATGGTATAGCGTTTGCAGATAAAGAGTCTTTAAAAGCTCATATGGATATGCTAGCAGAGGCTGCTAAACGTGACCATAGAAAACTTGGTAATGAGATGAAACTTTTTACTTTCCGTGAGGAAGTTGGAGCAGGATTTCCTATCTGGCTTCCAGCGGGAGGACGTCTTCGTGCACGTTTAGAGTCTCTACTTTTCAAAGCTCACCGCAAACGCGGTTATGAGCCGGTTCGTGGTCCTGAGATGCTACGTTCTGACCTTTGGAAAACATCTGGACACTATCAAAACTATGGTGAAAACATGTATTTCACTAATATTGATGAGATAGAGTTTGGTGTAAAACCTATGAACTGTGTTGGTCACATCAAAGTTTACGAAGATGACCTGCACTCTTATAGAGACCTACCGTTGAAGTATTTTGAGTATGGTGTTGTACACCGTCACGAGTTAACTGGTGCACTTCATGGACTCTTCCGTGTTCGTGAATTTACTCAAGATGATGCACATATCTTCTGTACGGCTGAGCAGATTGAAGAGCAGATTATAGAGGTTGTTGATTTTGTTGATAAAATCATGTCAACTTTCGAGTTTGATTACAAGATGATGATCTCTACTCGTCCTGAAAAAGCTGTTGGAAATGATGAGGTTTGGGATATATCAACGCAAGCACTTAAAAATGCAATGGATAAAAATGCACTTCCTTATGAGATAGATGAGGGTGGTGGAGCTTTTTATGGTCCAAAAATTGATATCAAAATCCTTGATGCTATTGGACGTGAGTGGCAGTGTGGAACAATTCAGTTAGATTTTAATCTTCCTGAGCGTTTTGAGCTTGAGTACAATGGTGAGAATAATGAGAAGATTCAACCGGTTATGATTCACCGTGCGATTCTTGGTTCTTTTGAGCGTTTTATTGGGATTTTAACAGAGCATTATGCTGGTGAATTCCCTATGTTTATCGCTCCAACTCAGGTAGCAATTGTACCTGTTGCTGAAACGCATAAAGATTACGCTAAGCAATTATCGGATAAACTTATCGACATTAATGCCGATAGTGAGATATACGCTAAGAATGATTCTTTAAATAAAAGAATCAGAACGGCTGAGAAAACTCGTGTTCCGATGATAGTTGTTATTGGTGATGAAGAGATAGAAAATAAAACTGTAGCGATTCGTGATAGAAGAACTAGAGAACAATATAACCTAAGTGAAGAGGATTTCCTTAAGCTTATACAAACTAAAATAAATGAGGTAAATTTTTGAGTAAAAAAGACCGTGTCATAATGAATGACGACATCCGTGTTGATGAACTGCGTTGTAATGTAGATGGAGGTGAATCTTTAGGAATCATCTCTACAGATGAAGCTATGAATAAAGCAAATGAGTTAGGTTTGGATTTAGTTCTAATCGCTCCAAATGCAAAGCCACCAGTTGCTAAAATCATGGACTACGGTAAGTTCAAATACCAAGAAGAGAAAAAACTCAAAGAGCAGAGAAAAAACCAGGTAAAAATCGTTGTAAAAGAGATTAAACTATCTGTAAAAATTGCTGATAATGATATTGCTTATAAAGTGAAGCATGCAAGAGAGTTTTTAGAGAAAGGTTTTCATGTTAAGTTTCGCGTATTCTTAAGAGGACGTGAGATGGCTCATCCAGAAGCTGGTAAGGAAGTTCTTCTTCGTGTTTGGCCAATGGTTGAAGATATTGGAGTTATGGAGAAGCCACCTAAGTTTGAAGGGCGTTATTTCAATATGTACGTAACACCTCAAAAATAAAACCAAAATAGCGACGCACTTACTGCGTTGCTTCATTCGTCACACCCCAAGAGTACTTCTTCACTCTGTTCAGGGCGCGTACAATTAGTACGCTTTCTCAAACAGCCCTTGTAATCACACCACTCTTTTGGTTTTATTAAAATTTAGATTGTATATGGGAAAAAAGTGATGGAGTTGTCGTCATTCCAGGCTTGACCTGGAATCTAGTTTTCTACTTAGATACTTTACTTTTTATATCATCTTCTTCGATTGAATCAGTAACATATTTTATAACTACAACATCTTCAGTTTCATTTATATACCACTCGGCAATATTATCATGCTCAAGGTCTGTAAGTTTTTCCATATTTACATCCGACTGAGGAATATAAAGATGCGAATGTCTTAGTGGGTTTTGAAGTTTCATCACGGTCCAAACTAGCCATAAAACAATCACAACAGAGATAGTAATCGCAAGAGTTCCTCTATCACTTATATCTAGGTATAGACCTGCAAAAGTTCCGCCTAAAAAGGTAAAGAAGTAGGCAGCTGAGTTTGAGATACCAAGAGCAGCACCTTTTTGGTGTACTTTGGCAAACTTAGAGATCATAGATTGAACAAGTGGTTCCATCATGTTAAATGCGACAAAGAAAAATACCACACCTACTATAAAAAGTGTACTTGAAGTTGTGAATCCCATGATTAAAAATGACGCTAAAAACAGTGCGATAGAGATTAGAAAAATCTGTTTAGGGATGTTTTTCTTCTCACCAAATACAGCAGCAGGTCCCATAGCTATAAGACCTGCTATCATTGCTGGTACATACACCATCCATAACTCTGACTTCTCCCATGAGAAGCCGTATTCTGGTTTTATTAGGATAATAGGAATAAGTACGAATGCCATTGTCATAAGACCTTTTTGCATTGCATTTATGATAATCATATTAAAAAGGTTGTTATCTTTTAAGATATCTGATGTTTTAACAGTTCCGTGGTAGATGTGTTTAATCCTTGGTGGAGTGGGTACTTTAACAAAAAGTACAACAATAGCAACAAGTGCTAAAACAGCCGTTATTAAGAAGATAGAACTAATACCAAAGTTTGAAGCTACAACAGGCCCTAGACCCATTGCTAAAGCAAAACTCATAGCGATGAAACCACCCATGATTGCCATTGCTTTTCCTCTTGACTCCTCTTCAACCAAGTCAGCAATCATTGCTGTTACAACAGCACCAATAGCACCGGCACCTTGAAGGAAACGTCCAAACATAAGCGTGTATATATCTGTAGAGTAGGCACAGATAAGAGAACCTATCAGGAATATGATAAGACCAAAGAGTATAGTCGGTTTTCTTCCTATTTTATCACTCATACTTCCAAAAGGAACTTGAAAAATTGCTTGAGTCAGGGCATAACCACCAACAATAACACCTACTAAGAAAGGAGTAGCACCTTCAAGGTCAAGAGCATAAACTGATAAAACTGGAAGAACTAAAAAGAGTCCTAAAAATCTTAAAAATAGAATTGATGAGAGGGGAAACACTTTTTTGAACATATAAAGCCTTCTGTATTTGGTATAATTCGGAAATTATATATAAAGAAACATTACATACACTATAAGGAACAAAATTTGAAATTAGTTTTAGCTACATCTAATAAAGGCAAAGTCAGAGAGATAAAAGCCTTATGTAAAGAGTATGAAATTGTGCCATATAGTGAACTTGTAGAAGAGTTTGAAATTATTGAAGATGCAGAGACTTTTAAAGAAAATGCTCTTATAAAAGCAAGAGCAGTATTTAAAGCAATTGGTGATGAAGATGTAGTTGTTATGGCTGATGACAGCGGAATAAGTGTGGATATTTTGGATGGTGCACCTAGTATTTACAGTGCAAGATATGCTGGAGAAGATGCAAGCGATAAAGATAATCTTTACAAGCTTATAGATAGTATAAAAGAGAAAGGTGTTAGCTCTTCACCGGCACACTATACAGCGGCAATTGCAATCGTTACTTCTTCTAGCGAGTACTCTGTTCATGGCTGGATGCATGGAACTGCAGTGACTGAAACACGTGGGGATGGTGGTTTTGGTTATGATCCGATGTTTATACCGGATGGCTTTGATAAAACACTAGGTGAGTTAGATGATGAGATAAAGAAAAAACTCTCTCACCGCTCTAAAGCACTTAGTCTCGCAAAAAGAATTTTAGATACTCTATAAAAACTTTCGACTTATATTGTAAAAATTCGCTTCTAATCTTGTTAATAACAGATGTAGGTGGGCGTTATATCTAGTCACAGTGTGCATGATATCTCCTTTAACATTGTTGACTCAATATAAAGCAAATATCATTCCAATTGTGATATAAAATTTTTAACTAAAAATAACTAATAAAATAACTCCAAATATTATTCTATATATTCCAAAGGCAACAAAGGTGAATTTTTCTAAAAAGACTAAAAAGAGTTTTATAGTTAAATAGGCTACGAAAAATGAGACGACAAATCCAACCGCTAAAGTTGTTAAATTAGCATCACTGAAATCACTATAGTGTTTGAATAAGTCGTATGCAGTTACCGCACTCATAACAGGAAAGGCAAGTAAGAAGCTAAACTCTGCACTGGCACGACGGCTAAGCCCAACAAGTAGAGCACCTATTATAGTAGAACCGGCTCGACTTGTTCCTGGGATAAGAGCGAAGATTTGTGCGAGTCCAATTATCATAGACTGCTTCAGCGTGACCTCTTCTACATCATCTATTAAGTGAGTCTCTGTAGGTATAAAGAACTTCTCAACCAGTAAAAATATGACACCACCAATAATAAACATAACAGCAACAACTTGGATTGAAAAAAGCTCTTTTATCTGGTCTGAAAATATAAACCCAACTGCTCCAATAGGGATAAATGCTAGAAAAATCTTTGTCCATAAATCGATCTTTTTGATAGTGAATTTTTCTCTGTAGTTAAGGATTACAGCAAGTATCGCAGCAAACTGAATGATAACCTCATATGCTTTTGTAACGGCAGTCTGGTTTATACCTAAAAACTCACTTGCAACTATAAGGTGACCGGTAGAAGAGATAGGCAAAAATTCTGTAAAGCCTTCTATAACACCTAAAATTATTGAATCAAATATTGTCACATTGGACCCTTTTAAAAAGTTTAAACTTATTTCGATATAATACGAGGTTTTATTTTTAAACAACCTAAATTTGATAGGAAATTTTATATGTTACTCTTTACACCTGGTCCAACTCCGGTTCCACAAAATGTTAGAAACGCAATGAGTGATGAGACTATGCACCATCGTACTCCAGAGTTTGAAGCTATTTTTGAAAAAACGCGTAAACATCTTTTTAATCTTTTTGGCACTGATGAAGTAGTTATGATGGCATCGAGTGGAACAGGTGCTATGGAAGCAGCTGTTATCAACCTTTGTAAAAATACACTTTTGAGTGTTAATTCTGGAAAGTTTGGTGAGCGTTTTGGAAAGATTGCTACTGCTAACGGACTTAAAAATATTGAGATTAAGAATGAATGGGACACAGCAGTAAGTGTTGAAGCGATTGTAAATGCTGTCAAAGCAAACGCAGATATCGATGCTATTGCAGTTCAGATAAGTGAATCAGCAGGTGGACTCCGTCATCCTGTTGAAGAGCTGGCAAAAGCGGTAAAAGAGATTAACCCAAATATTATGATTATCGCTGATGGTATTACTGCTGTTGGTGTTGAGAGAATTGATGTGTCAAATATTGATTGTCTTATTGCCGGTAGTCAAAAAGCACTTATGCTTCCTCCTGGACTTGCTATTTTAGGTCTCTCAAATGCAGCGATTGAGACAATCGGCTCAGGTGTTGGTTACTACCTAAACCTTGCATCTGAAATCAAAAAACAGAGACAAAACACTACAGCTTATACAGCAGCAACTACTCTGATAATCGGACTTTTAGAAGTTTTGGAGAGTATAGAAAAAGAGGGTGGCATTGGTGTTCTTTACTGTAATACTGCAAGACGTGCAAAAGCTACACGAGCAGCTCTTGAAGCGATAGGGCTACACTCTTACCCAAAAACTCCTGCAAAAAGTATGACAACTATTGATGACAGTGATGCATCAAAAATCCGTTCAGCTCTTAAAGAGGAGTATGGCGTAAATGTAGCCGGTGGGCAAGACCATCTTAAGGGCAAGATTTTTCGTATAAACCAGATGGGACTGATTAATACATATGAGTCTATTTGGGTTGTAAACTCAATAGAGCTTATCCTGCACCGTATGGGAAGATTAGAGTACAGCGGAATAGCATCAAGAGTTTATAATGAAACTTATTTTAAAACTCAATTAGAAAAAAAAGAGATATAGATGATACTTGAGCATGAAATACCTAACGGTTCGAAACTATACTTCGGCGAGTCTGCAAAGATAAAACGTAAGATAGAGAATGTAGCTAGTGAAGTTTTAGATAAGAATGGTTTTGAAGAGATTGTAACTCCAATATTTTCATATCATCAGCATCAGAGTATTGCTGATGAAAAAGAGCTTATTAGAGTAAATGATGAGAAGAATAACTCACTATCTTTAAGAGCAGATTCTACTATTGACGTCGTAAGAATTATAGAGAAACGTCTTGGTACTAACACTAAGCAGAAGAAATGGTTCTATATCCAACCGGTTGTGACGTACCCTACTACTGAGCAGTATCAAGTTGGTGTAGAGTTTATGGGAGAGAAGAAACTCTCATCTGTTATGAGTTTAGCAGTAGATATTTTTGATAAACTTGAAGTTAAACCTCTTGTTCAAATCTCAAATATCAAAATCCCGGAGATTTTAGTCTCGATGTTTGATGAACTTACTATCAATGACTTCCGCCATTTCAACATAGAGAAGTTCTTAAACCTAAAAGTTGACTGGGTAGAGAAGCTTGTTTATCTTCAGTATGTTGAAGGAATAGATGAAGTTATCGCTATTGCTCCACAGATGATAAAAGTAGAACTTAATAAAATCAAAGAGCTATGCTCAGAGATGAAGTGTGAAAATAGTGTTATAGCTCCTATGTACTATGCAAAAATGCTCTATTATGATGAGCTGTTTTTTAGAGTAATTGATAAAAACGAAGTTTATGCTCGTGGTGGAAGATATAAAAATGCAGAGTTGACATCAGTAGGTTTTGCAATCTACACAGACGCTTTATGCGAAACATTAACAAAATAATATTTTAGAAGAGAAAGAGGAAATAGATAAATGATGAGAACTAAAGTTCAATGCAGGGAGGCACTAAATGCCGAGTCGTAAAGCAGATTTAATTGTTGGAATTCAATGGGGTGATGAAGGTAAAGGTAAGATAGTTGATAGATTAGCTTGTGAATATGACATGGTATGTCGTTCACAAGGTGGTCATAATGCTGGTCACACTATCTGGGTTGACGGTGTGAAATACGCACTTCACCTTATCCCTTCAGGTGTACTAAATCCTGATGCTATCAATGTAGTTGGTAATGGTGTAGTTTTATCTCCAGAGTCAATTATAAAAGAGATGGTTCAGTTTGATAACTTAGAGGGTCGTCTTTACATCTCTGATAAAGCTCACTTAAATCTTTACTACCATGCGCTTATTGACCAAGCAAAAGAGAGATTAAAGGGTGACAAGGCAATCGGAACAACTGGTAAGGGAATTGGACCTGCATATGCAGATAAGATTAACCGCAGTGGTTTTCGTGTTGGTGAACTTCTCAATCCTGCAAAGCTTACTGCTTCTATTATCGAGTATTTTGAGCAGAATAGAGCTGTTTTTGATGTTTATGAAATTGCTACACCAAAAGAGTCTGAACTCCTTGCAGAGCTAGAGGGTTACAAAGCTAAGCTTGCTCCTTTTATTACAGATACAACTCAGATGGTTTGGAAAGCTCTTGATGAGAATAAGAGAATTCTTTTAGAGGGTGCTCAAGGTACACTTCTTGATATCGACCATGGAACCTATCCATATGTAACTTCATCTGCAACAGTTTCTGCGGGTGCTTGTACTGGTCTTGGAATCAATCCTAAAGATATCGGTAAAGTTATCGGAATTGTAAAAGCTTACTGTACACGTGTTGGTAACGGACCGTTCCCATCAGAAGATTTTGGTGAAGATGGTAAACGTTTGGGTGAGCAGGGTCATGAGTTTGGAACAACAACTGGTCGCGCTCGTCGCTGTGGTTGGTTTGACGCCGTAGCTACTCGTCATGCAGCTCGTCTGAATGGTTGTGATGAACTCTCTTTAATGAAGTTAGATGTTCTTGATGGTTTTGATGAGGTTAAACTCTGTGTTGCTTATGAGTTAAACGGTGAAACAATCGACTATATGCCATCAAACCTTGATGATGTGAAGCCTGTTTATAAGACTTTTAAAGGTTGGGATAACTCTGTAGGTGCAAGAACTTTTGATGCTCTTCCAAAAGATGCTCAAGACTTTGTAAAAACAATTGAAGAGATTTCACAAACAAAAGTGGGTATAATTTCTACATCACCGGAAAGAGACGATACAATAATTCTTTAAAAGGGTATTTTATATCATGAAGACTCGCTTTAGCTCTTTAGTAACTTTGAAAAAAAGTACGATGAAAAAGAGTGAGCGGGCTGTTCAGAGCGCAAACGCTGACCTGAACAGTGCAGTCATGGCACTCGAAATCTCAAAAAACTCTCTTAACTCTATCGATACACCCCTAAGTGGTATAATGAATGATTTTCTAGCATCCAGAAGACTTCTTGATTCCGGAAGAGACCTAATAAAACATAATCAAGAGTGGGTTGCATATTCCAAAACACAAGTATCCTTAGCAAAAAAGCAGCTCAAGTCAGATATGGTTGAGTATGAAAAGTTTAAATATCTTGATCTTCAAGAGATAAAGAAAATAATCAAAAAACAGAAAATGTTAGAAGCAAAAGAGTTGGATGAAGTTGCATTGATGACCTATACAAGAAAAGAGAATAACCAAAAGGCAGTTTAATGAAAAAAGTACTACTTATAGTTTTATGTTACTCATCTCTATTCTCACTACAAACAAGTGAGAAACTATTTGAATGTACAGAGATTTTTAAAGAGAGAAAGAGTGAACTTTTAGTTGAGTTAGAGCGTATTGATGAACAAAAACAAGCACTGAGTGCACTTCAGGCTGCAACAGAAGAGTTACTGAAAAAGAAAGAGACAAAACTCTCACGTCAAGAAGAGATAGTTGATCAAAAGTTAGCAGATGTAACTCAAAAAGAGACTTCAATAAAAAATATGTTAGCAAAAAATGAAGAGATTTTGAAAGAGACAAAAGAGCTAAAAATGAGTAAAATAGCTCAAACCTTTGCAAAGATGAAACCAGCATCTTCGGCTAATATACTCTCAGACATGGATGCGAAAGAGGCCGTTGCAATTTTACAATCTTTAAAACCAAAAACTGTTGGAAAAATTTTAACCAAAATGGATGCTAAAAAAGCTTCACAATTAACTCTACTGCTGACTAAATAATCAAACTTTTACCTTTCTTATTGTAGAATGTCTAAATTTTAATAAACAAGTAGGGTCGTTAGCATGAAAATATCACTTAAAAGTATTCCGCACATATCTAATAAAATATCAATCGATTTAAATAAAAGTGGTGTTGTGACTATGACTAAAGGACTTGAAGCTGTAGCACATGAAGCAGAAAAAATATTAGCTGAGAGTGTTAAGCAGGAGTTAGCTCTAGAAGAGAAAGCACACGAAATTTGTGAGGATAATGAAGAAGAGATAGAGTTTATGCTCGCTGATGAGAGACAACTTTTCTTTATGATTAAGAAGAAACTGGCACCTGAATTCGGTGTTATCTTAAATTATGAAGAGAGATACTCAGATATCGCACATAAGATTTTAGATGAACTGTATGAGGAGGATCTGATTCACTTTGATGTAACAGAGAATCGTATCAAAAATATTATCTATAATGCAATTACAACTTTTATGGCTGATACTTCTGAGATAGAAGATGCTGTTATGGATAAGATACGTTCATACAAAAGAAAATTTATTCCTGGTACTGATGAGTTTGATATTTTACATGAAAAACTATTCAGAGAAGAGCTTCTAAAAAGAGGCATGGAGTAATGATGAAGAAAGTTTTTATCTATCTCGAAAATGGAACATATCTAGAAGCAAAGAGTTTTGGTGCTGATGGCACAACGGTTGGTGAGATAGTTTTTAACACTTCACTAAGCGGTTATCAAGAGATTATGTCAGACCCATCTTATGCAGGGCAGTTTGTGACATTTACAATGCCTGAGATTGGTAATGTTGGTGTGAATGATCAAGATATGGAGAGTAGGTCTGCTCATGCTAAAGGTATGCTTGTAAGAAAATATCAACCGAGATATTCAAACTTTAGAGCTGAGAAATCTTTAGATGCATTTTTAGTAAAGCAAAATGTAATGGGTATCTGTGATATTGATACAAGATTTTTAACTAAGATGATAAGAGCTGAGGGTGCCATGATGATGGTGGCTTCAACAAAAGTTTCTGACAAAGAAGAGTTGAAAAATATTTTAAAATCTTCCCCTAGAATCGAAGATGTAAATTATATTGAACAGGTGAGTACTAAAGAAGCGTATGCTCACACTTCATCAACTTATAATGATAAGTCAGGTTTCGAGTATGAAGAGGCTCCAGCAGCAGAGGCAAAAATAGCTGTTGTTGACTTCGGTGTTAAGCGTAATATACTAAATGAAATCGTTAGTGCCGGTATTGGAGTTGAAGTTATACCTAATAACTTTAAAGCTTCAGATTTAATTCAAAAGTATAACTCTAAAGTAATTGACGGTGTGTTTTTATCAAATGGCCCTGGTGATCCATTGGTATTAAAGAAAGAGCAAGAGCAGATTAAAGAGCTAATCGCGGCTAAAGTTCCGATGTTTGGAATCTGTTTAGGGCATCAACTTCTTTCAATTTCTCATGGATATGATACTTTTAAACTGAAGTTTGGTCACCATGGTGGAAATCATCCGGTTAAAAATATTAAAACAGGTCTGGTTGAGATTACTGCACAAAACCATAACTATAACGTTCCTGACAATATTACTGAAATTGCAGAGGTTACACATACAAACCTTTTCGATGATACTATAGAAGGTCTTAAATATAATGACTCTCCAATATTTTCAGTTCAACATCACCCAGAAGCTAGTCCTGGACCAAAAGAGAGTAGATATATTTTTGCTGAATTTCTATCTTTAATTAAAAGATAGCTTAATGCCTGTTGGCATTATGTAAACTATTACAGCTCTTTCATTCTAACACTCCTATTAACCCCTGAAAAGCCACTATAATTACGAAAGTAAACACAAAGACAATAAATTTTCAGACTTTGTCAAACTTTGTCACAAATTAAGATTAGATAAACATATTTATGGTTAATATAACAATGTTAATTAGTATAATTTATTTATTTTAAATTAATTATACGTAATTGCTTTGAATCTTTAAGGAGGCTATATATGGAGAATCGTCCATTAGAGTACGACTATACGGTTGCAAAGATGTTCATGCTAACAACAATTATTTTAGGTATTGTTGGTATGCTCGTCGGTGTTATCTTAGCTTTTCAACTTGCTTATCCAGGGTTAAACCTGATGTTAGGTGAAGGTCTTGCTGAATACACTAACTTTAGTCGTCTTCGTCCACTGCATACAGATGCAGTAATTTTTGGTTTTACATTAAGTGGAATTTTTTCTACTTGGTATTATGTTGGTCAACGTGTACTTAAGGTATCAATGGCTGAATCAGGCTTTTTGATGTTTATCGGAAAGTTACACTTTTGGTTATATTTAGTGGGTGTTGCAGCTGTTGTTGTTACATTACTAATGGGTATCACAACTTCAAAAGAGTATGCTGAGTTTGAGTGGCCAATTGATATCGCTATCGTTATCGTATGGGTACTGTTTGGTATTAGTATATTTGGTCTTATCGGTATGCGCCGTGAGAAGAGTTTATATATCTCTATATGGTACTATATTGCTACATTCTTAGGTATAGCTATGCTTTACCTTTTCAACAACATGGAGATTCCTACAATTTTAGGAACATCTGCTGCTGGTGAAACAGGAATTGGTGCATGGTATCACTCAGTATCTATGTATGCTGGTACAAATGATGCATTAGTACAGTGGTGGTATGGACACAATGCGGTTGCATTTGGTTTTACTGTTCCTATTGTTGCTATGATTTACTATTTCTTACCGAAAGAGTCTGGTCAAGCTATCTACTCATATAAACTATCATTACTTTCTTTCTGGGGATTAATGTTTGTTTACCTTTGGGCTGGTGGTCACCACTTATTGTACTCTACTGTTCCAGACTGGATGCAGACAATGGGTTCAATTTTCTCGGTAATTCTGATTCTTCCTTCATGGGGTTCAGCGATTAATATGCTTCTTACAATGAAAGGTGAGTGGCAACAAGTTGCAGCTTCTCCATTGATTAAGTTTATGGTTCTAGGTTCTACATTCTATATGTTCTCAACATTAGAAGGTCCTATTCAAGCAATTAAATCTGTTAATGCTATTGCACACTTTACTGACTGGATTGTTGGTCACGTACATGATGGTGTTCTTGGTTGGGTTGGCTTTATGATTATGGCTGCACTTTACCATATGGCTCCACGTGTATTTAAACGTGAGATCTACTCTAAGTCATTAATGGCTGCTCAGTTCTGGATTCAAACTTTAGGTGTTGTTTTATACTTCACTTCTATGTGGATTGCAGGTATCACTCAAGGTATGATGTGGAGAGCACACGATGAATTTGGTAACTTAGCTTACTCTTTCATTGATACAGTTACTGTTCTTCACCCTTACTACACTATTCGTGGTGTTGGTGGACTGTTATACTTAGTTGGT
This sequence comes from Campylobacterota bacterium, assembly GCA_039715155.1. GTDB lineage: Bacteria > Campylobacterota > Campylobacteria > Campylobacterales > Sulfurimonadaceae > Sulfurimonas. The sequence continues at coordinate 15,406 of JBDLHW010000016.1, forward strand.
TTCTTAATGTTTGCTTACAATATCTACAAAACTATGACTGCTGGTCGTAAAGTAGAAGAGTCTGAGCTTCAAAACGCATCGCCTATGGGCGCTTAATAGAAAGGAGATATAATGTTTCATTGGTTAGAAAAACATCCGTTCTTTTTTGCGGTAGCGGTGTTCGTAACAATTGCTTTTGCTGGTTTGATTGAAATTCTTCCAAACTTTGCTCAAGCATCTCGTCCTGTAATCGGAACTGCTCCATACTCTACTTTAGAGTTAGCGGGTCGTCACGTTTATATTAAAAATAGTTGTAATGCTTGTCACTCACAGCTAGTACGTCCATTTAAATCAGAGACTGACCGTTATGGTCACTACTCTTTAAGTGGTGAGTATGCATATGATCGTCCATTTCTATGGGGTTCAAAAAGAACTGGTCCAGACTTAATGCGTGTAGGTAACTACCGTACTACTGACTGGCATGAAAATCATATGAAAGATCCTGCTGCAGTTGTACCAGGTTCAATTATGCCAGCATATCGTTGGATGTTTACAAACAAAGCTGATATTGATACTGCATTCGCAGAGCAATTAACTATTGCACAATTCTTTTCAGTTCCTTATAACAAACCAGTTCCTATGAAAGATGGGTCAACTACAGTTGTTAAAATGGGTGGAAGTGTTGCAGAAGCAAATGCTCTAGCGTTAGCTGAAGCAAAAGTAATCGCAGCAGATATGAAAGATCAAGATGTTAAAGATGCAGTTGCAAACGGTCAGATTCCTGAAATCGTTGCTTTAATTGCATACATGAACAGTCTTAAGTAGTAGGGGTTTATAGTGGATATTGCAAATTTACAAGCTTATGGTTACTTCGGTCTGATAATGTTTTTAGTTATCGGTCTTTATGCTTATATATATCATTTATATAGTGCGAAAAAAGATGCTGACGGAATAGATTATGAAGAGTATAGCAATATGGCACTACACGATGATATAGATGATACTCCGGTAGCGTCTAAATCAGATGATAAAGAGAAATAGGAGAGATATATGAATAAGCTTTATCTTTGGGGAATTATCTTTACAATCGCAATGCTTGGATTCACTTACGTTTCAGTAATTGGATCTAAGGGTGGTTTAAATGATGATATCGTCAATATGCTTGCTGTTGCAGGTGCGGTTGCACTTGTAATAATTACAGTTTTTGTTGTAATCAAGTATGTTCGTCAAATGCAAACAGATACTGCTGATGGTGAATTAGTTGACCATTCGTGGGATAATATAGGTGAATACAAAAACCCGGTACCAATGGGTTGGGCAATTTCGTTCTTACTTACAATGATTTGGGGTATGTGGTATTTTATAATTGGTTATCCAGTAAATTCATATTCACAGATTGGTGAGTATAATGAAGATACAGCAGCACATAATGCTAAGTTTGAAGCTAAATATGCAGATATTACTGGTGACAGATTAGTAGAAATGGGTGAGTCAGTATTTTTAGCAGAGTGTAAAGTGTGTCACGGTATCGCTGCTGATGGTATTGATGGAAAAGCTGCTAACTTAAATGTGAGAATTGAAGCTAACGTTGTTAAGCATGCTGTAGAGCATGGTTCAAACAATCAGCTAATGGGTATGGAAATGCCAATGCCAGATCGTAACGCTCTTTTCAATGCTAACACAGGTGCACTAATTACTGATGCTGAAATTGATGCTGTATCTGCTTACGTAGCAAACGGTATGAGTGGAGCAGGTGCTGATGTATTTGCTGGAACTTGTGCTGCTTGTCATGGTGAAGATGGTAAAGGTATGGAGTATGTAGCACCAAGTGTTGCAACGTATACGCCAGCTCTTGTTGCCAATGTTCTTAACCACGGTAAAAAAGGTGCTATCGGTGAAATGCCAGCATTTAATAGACTTAATGCTAAGCAAAAAGAAGCTGTTGGTGCATACATCACTAGCTTAAGTAAATAAGGAGTCAGGTATGAATGAAAATAGAAGCGTATTTGCTCTTGATGGTGTTACAGGTATGTTAATTGCAACTGTTTTACTACTAATAATCCTTGCTGTTTTAACAGTATGGGGACTTGGTGTTCAAAATGCAAATGCAAGTAACTATTATGATATTAAAGATGAACAAAAAATACAAATGAGAAGCGTTGATAACGTTAATCATATTGTTGATGTTAAGTAAGGAGTAAATAATGGATAAAATTATCGCTTGGGGCCTAGTTATTATGGCCGCTTATACACTTTACGCTGTTACATTACAACCTGCAAATCTTGTAGGGTAGATATCCTTGGTATCATTACAAAGAGGGCTTTTTGCCCTCGTCCTCACAATAATATTTCAGACACAACTAGTTGCAGAATTTTTATATAAAGATGAAGTGATCTTCAACCCGAAGTTTAACGCAGAAGTAGAAAAACTTGGAAGTGAACTTTATGAGAAAACAGGAATATCTTTAAGACTCTTAATGTTAAAAGAGCTACCTAAAGATATGAATATAGTGAGTTATGAAAAAGAGTTGATTCAAAAGTTTGATGAACCGACTATCTTACTTACTTTTTCTGAGATGGATTCACAGGTAGATATCTTGGCAAATGATACATCTTTATATAAATATTTTAATAAAAAGCAGGTACTGAGTCCAGTCTCTTCACCTGTACAAGCTTTTGTAGTAGCACTTTTAAATATGGATTTTAGTGATATGGCCAGCGGAGGTACAATCTTACCTCTACTCGCTCAAAAAGCGAAAAAGGGTGAAGTACTTGGTAAG
>JBDLHW010000160.1:0-4816 GCA_039715155.1 Campylobacterota bacterium
GGCCATAAGCATCTGAAGTCTTTGATGCTATGAGTCTAACAGATGCAGGAACTGAGGCAACTATCTGTGTTTGACCTGACATAGGTGTAATAGTGATAGAGTGTAGGAATTTTGATGAAACATTTTTAATCTTTGATGCTTCTATAGAAGCACCACTAAGTTTTATAATAATCTTAGACTTAGAGATACTCTGCTTGATTACACCGTCGTAAGGTGTGTCAAATGTTATCATTACGTCAGCTCTGTCTGTTCTGTCGTAAATGTTATAGCTTAGTATTTTAGAGGCTTGAAGTGAAAATGGAAGAAGAAAAAGTAAAAGGTATTTAATCATAGTCTCTCTTTTGAAAGGTGGTATAAAACTGCACTAGAATCAAGAACTTCATTTATACGGATAGCAAGGTTTTTTTCATAAACCATAACTTCGCCTTTACCTAAAATACGACCATTAACATAAGACTCAACACTCTCCCCGGCTGGCTTCTTGAGATCTATAATAGAGCCTTTTTCAAGTTTTAGTATCTCTTTAACGCTAAGTTCTGTTTCACCTAAGTCGGAGACAAACTCAACTTCCATATCCAAAATACCAGAGTAGTCCATCCATGACAACTCCTCTTTTGGATCATATGGAACTTTATCTTCAGCGAATTGGTGGTGCTTTTTTGTCTTAGGCATTTAGTTCCTTAATAGCTACCATAAGTTCATCATTTGCAACTTTGATAACTTTTGATTGATCATACTCAAAATCAAATATATCTAATTTTTCAAAATGCGGAGTATTTATAGTGTATGGATTAACATCAGCCTTTTCGGCAATAACTTTCGCACTACCAATGATAAGGTTTGCAGTCTCTAGCGTCATATCTATTAAGGTCTCCTCGTCACTTTCATCTTCTTCTAAAAAGAGTTTTGAAACTCTCTGCATAAAGTTTTCGTCCGAAGCAATATATACTCTATGTTTCAAGCCATCTTTTGCATCTATGTCTATGTAAGCAATAAGTGTTCTCTTTTTTATTTCACCATCACTGACCTCATGTGGTTCGCGAATTTGATGGATACAAAAATTTTCTGAAGCTTGGATGATAGTGTCTAACATTATTTGCCTTTTAGGGATAGCTTTAAATTATATTGATTATACTTTATGGAATCTCAAATGAATATTAAACTCTAAGCCATAGCAGTACATACAACTACTATAAAGGGATATTTGAGTACAATTCGCGAAAAGTTTATAGGGATAGAGGCTTAGATGCTTGAATTAATACTACTTGGTGCTAGTGTTGGACTTCTCTCCGGATTTTTTGGAGTCGGTGGTGGAACGATATTGATACCACTTCTTTTAATGCTTGGATATGAGACTAAGGCAGCTATTGGTATTTCAGTTCTTCAAATGGTGTTTAGTTCTGTATATGGCAGTTACTTGAACAATAAAAAGGGCACACTGGATGTGCCTATGGTTGTTCTTATTGGTCTTGGCGGGTTTATCGGGGCACTTCTTAGTGGTTATATAGCTTCAAATTTCTCAGACAGACTGCTAGAGACGATTTTTTTAGCTTTTGCTACTTTTGCACTCTTGAGACTGTTTTTTAAGACAAAAGAGCATAAGGAGCAAAAAGAGGTTAGCAAACTTATACTTTTGTCAATAGGAATTCCAGTTGGTGCACTCAGTATGACTATTGGTGTTGGTGGTAGTATAATCTTAGTTCCTATCTTGGTTGGATTTTTGCATGTGCCGCTAAAGAAGGCGATATCTGCCGGTCTCTTTTTTGTTGTATTTTCATCAGTTGCAGGGTTCTTCTCGCACGCAAAGTTAGGTCACATTGACTATGAGAGTGGAGCTGTAATAGGTTTAGCTTCATTAATTGGTGTTTACATAGGGATTCACCTAAAAGACAAAGTGGATGCTGTTTTACAAAGAAGACTATTAATTGCGTTTTATTTTATAGTCGTGACGTATTTAATTTATAGAATATTTTTATAGAGGTTTAGATGAGAAAAAAAGATGTAATTACGATAACAGGTGCAAGAGAAAATAATTTAAAAAATATAGATTTAACGATTCCTAAAAATGAACTGGTTGTGATGACAGGAATAAGTGGTAGTGGTAAATCAACTCTTGCTTTTGATACTTTATATGCAGAGGGACAGCGTCGCTATATGGAGTCTCTCTCTTCATATGCCAGACAATTTCTTGATCGTGTCGGAAAGCCTGATGTAGATAAGATTGAGGGGCTTACTCCTGCTATTGCGATAGACCAGAAAACTACTTCTAAAAACCCGCGCTCAACTGTTGGGACAATTACAGAGATATATGACTACTTTAGACTTCTTTATGCCCGTGTTGGTATTCAGCACTGTCACAAGTGTAAGAAAGTAATCTCACAGATGTCAGCTTCAGATATTATAGGTGAAGTTGCAAAATTGCCAGAGGGGGCAAAGCTTGTACTTATGGCTCCGCTCGTACGTGAGAACAAAGGTGCTTATGCAGACTTGATTGAGTCTCTTGTGCATAAGGGTTATGTCCGTGCCATGATAGATGGTGTAATGGTTCGTTTAGATGATGAGATAGAGCTCTCTAAAACGAAAAAACATACTATAAAAGTTGTAATTGACAGAGTTGTAGTGAAGCCTGAGAATAAAGAAAGAATTGCAGCAGATGTTGAAAAGGCTTTAAAAGAGAGTTATGGTGAGCTGGAGATCGATATACTTAATCATGAAGAGCTGGGACTCAAGCAGTCTCAGATTCACTACTCTGAGCATAATGCATGTTTTGACTGTAAGATAAGTTTTGATCCTTTAGAGCCTCTATCTTTTTCATTTAACTCACCAAAAGGAGCCTGTCCTGAATGCGATGGCTTAGGTTTGCGTTACGCACTTGACCAAGAGAAAATCATTGATGGTGACTTGTGTATTGAAAAAGGTGCTGTAAAGATTGTTTACGGTTTTAATAAAGGTTACTATTTTACATTCTTAAAAGGCTTTTGTGCTCACAATGATATTGACATTACAGTTCCATACTCATCTCTTCCTGAGCATCAGAAAAAAGCGATACTTCATGGTAATATTGATGAAGTTGAGTTTCTTTGGAAGAAACATACGGTAAAGAGACTCTTTCCCGGGATAATCAGAATAGCTTACGATATGTTAAAAGATGAAAAAGAGCTTGCTGATTATATGAGCGAAAAAGTTTGTAATATTTGTGATTCACATAGACTAAAACGCGAATCACTAGCTGTTAGAGTAGGGCAAAAAGGTGTAGCGGATCTTTTAGATATGCCAATATCAAAAACATATGAGTGGTTTAAAGATGAGAGTAATTTCTCATATCTCGATGCGCAGGATGTTCAGATTTCAGCACCGATTTTAAATGAGATACGTGAGCGTTTATACTTCCTCCATGATGTAGGACTCGGATATATAACTCTGGGTCGTGATGCAAGAACTATTTCAGGTGGAGAGGCTCAAAGAATTCGTATCGCTTCTCAAATCGGTAGTGGACTTACAGGTGTTTTATATGTTCTTGATGAGCCAAGTATCGGTCTGCATGAACGTGACACTCTCAAACTGATTCGTACACTTAGAAGTCTTCAAGAGAGAGGCAATAGCGTTATAGTTGTTGAGCATGACAAAGAGACTATTGAAAACGCAGACTATATTGTTGATATTGGAAGTGGAGCCGGAAAGTTTGGTGGTGAAGTAGTATTTAATGGTACTTTAGAGAAGCTGAAAAAGGCTAAAACACTCACTGCTGATTATCTTTATGGAAGAAAAAAGATAGAGTACTTCCATAGACGTTCTCAAGATAAATATATAGAAATAAAAAATGTAAAATTAAATAATATCAATAATCTGAATGCAAAGATTCCCCTTAATAACTTTGTCTGTATTACGGGTGTTAGCGGTAGCGGAAAGAGTTCACTCATGCTTCAGACACTGCTTCCTACTGCACGTGAGCTTTTGAACCATGCAAGGAAGGTTAATAAAGTTGCCGGCGTTGAGATTACAGGTCTGGAACATGTAGATAAAGTGATCTATTTAGACCAGAGCCCGATAGGAAGAACACCGCGTTCAAACCCTGCAACATATACTGGTGTGATGGATGAGATAAGAAACCTTTTCGCTGAGACAAAAGAGTCTAAAATCAGAGGTTATACTTCCTCACGTTTTAGCTTTAACGTTAAAGGCGGTAGATGTGAGAAGTGTCAAGGGGAAGGTGAAAATAAGATAGAGATGCACTTTTTACCGGACATAATGGTTAAGTGTGATTCTTGTCAGGGTCAAAGATATAATCAGCAGACTTTAGAAGTGTATTACAAAGGCAAAACTATCGCTGATGTATTGGCAATGAGTGTTGATGAAGCATATGAGTTTTTTGCTCCTATTCCTAAGATAAACCTCAAGATGAAGACTCTTGTGGATGTTGGACTCGGCTATATAACTCTTGGTCAAAATGCAGTGACACTCTCAGGTGGTGAAGCTCAAAGAATTAAACTCTCTAAAGAGCTGAGTAGAAAAGACACAGGTAAAACACTCTACATTTTAGATGAGCCGACAACGGGACTTCATTTTGCGGATGTAGACAGGTTAACAAAGGTTTTGCACCACTTTGTAGAGCTTGGTAACAGTGTGCTTATTATTGAACACAATCTTGATATGATTAAAAATGCTGACTGGGTTATAGACATGGGTCCAGAAGGCGGCTCTGGCGGAGGGTTGATTATAGCTGAAGGATCCCCTGAGGAGATTGCAGAGAGTTGTAAAAAGACAGGTTCATACACGGGAGAATATCTCAAAAAAGAGTTGGCATTACACAAAAAAT
>JBDLHW010000161.1:0-4806 GCA_039715155.1 Campylobacterota bacterium
AATTACCGGAACTCGAAGAATAAAACAATAATTATTTACAACGCAGACAATCCGACAATACATCTTATTTCAGGTAAAAAGAATTATCTAATCTCGGAAACTTCTCCTCTTCTTTGCGTTTTTTAGTCTTACTAGGATATGGCATAATCATGATAGAGTCACCATCTTCAAGCGTTGTATCTGAAAGTTCATGGTAAAGATACTCTGTAACAAAAGGCATAAAAGGGTGAAGAAGTTTCATAGCATCTTTAAAGATAGCTCCAAGTTCGATGATAGAAGCCTTGTCGGCTTTACTTAGCTCGATTCCCCAACCACAAAACTCATTCCAGATAAATCTGTAGATGACAGTAGCTGCATCGTTAAACTTATACTCATCTAGAGCTGCACGAACCTCTTTTGTAGCTTGGTTCAGACGTGAGGCCATATACTTTCCAAGGTCAGTTTTTAAGCAGAAACTTTTTAGGTCTGGGAAAGTTGACTCATTCATCTGTAGATATTTTGATGCGTTGTAAAGCTTGTTTGTAAAGTTACGGTTTAGCTCTAGTTTTTCTGTACTCATACGGATATCACGACCTTGAGCAGCACTTATTGCAAGAGTGAAACGCAGTATATCAGCAGAGTACTTGTTAACCATATCGAGAGGATCGATTACATTCCCTTTTGACTTACTCATCTTATCGCCTTTCTCATCTCTTACAAGTGCGTGAAGGTAGATGTGATTAAATGGCAGTTGACCATTAAAGTTCTCACCCATCATCATCATTCTAGCTACCCAGAAGAAAAGGATGTCAAAACCTGTGATAAGTAGAGTGTTCGGATAGAAATCTTTCATATCATCTGATTGGAACAGTTTGTCCATCTCAACATCGCCATTTCCCCAACCTAGAGTTGAGAATGGCCATAAAGCTGAACTAAACCAAGTATCTAAAACATCAGGGTCTTGAGAAAGGCTTTTAGATGCACACTTTGGACAAGCTTCAGGATTATCTTCAAGAGATGCAAATTCATGGTCACAATCCGCGCAGTAAAATACCGGAATCTGATGTCCCCACCAGAGTTGACGTGAGATACACCAGTCACGAAGTTCACCCATCCAAGAGTTGTAAGAGTTAATCCAGTGAGGAGGAAAAAACTGAGCTTCACCTGCATTTGTCTTCTCGATAGATTTATCAGCTACTTCTTTACGAACGAACCACTGTTTTGAGATATATGGCTCAACAATATTTTTACATCTGTAACAGTGACCTACTTGGTGTTTATGGTCCTCTATCTTAACCATAAAACCCTCTTCTTCAAGACGTTTTACAATTGTTTCACGAGCCTCAATGCGCTCTAGACCTTTAAACTCACCTGCGTAGTCATTGAGTATTCCTTTTTCATCAAAAACAGTGATGAACTCCAAGTTATGACGTTTTCCAACTTCATAATCGTTCTGATCATGCGCAGGAGTTACCTTAACCACACCAGTTCCAAACTCCATATCAACGTGAGAATCTGCAATGATAGCAACCTCACGTTCAAGCAGTGGAAGTCTGATTTTTTTACCTATTAAATGAGTATATCTCTCATCATCTGGATGCACCATTATAGCTGTATCACCGAAGTATGTCTCAGGACGAGTTGTTGCTACTTCAACGTGACCGCTTCCATCCGCAAACGGGTATTTTACATGATAGAACTTGCCATCATGGTCTTCGTGTTCAACTTCGATATCACTCAGTGCACCATCATGTGTACACCAGTTAACCATATAGTTTCCACGAACAATGAGGCCATCGTTATAGAGTTTTACAAAAGACTCTTTTACAGATTTTTGAAGACCCTCATCCATAGTAAAACGCTCTCTCTCCCATGCAGGAGATACACCCATTTTACGTAGTTGGTCTGTCATGATACCGGCTGACTCTTCTTTCCAGGCCCAAGCACGCTCTAAAAATTTCTCACGACCTAACTCTTCTTTAGTTGTTCCCTCAGCTAGTAGTTGCTTCTCAACAACATTTTGAGTAGCGATTCCGGCATGGTCTGTTCCTGGTTGCCAAAGAGTTTTATATCCATCCATTCTCTTGTAACGAGTGATGATATCTTGAAGTGTAAATGTAAGTGCATGACCGATGTGCAGACGACCTGTAACATTTGGAGGAGGCATCATAATAGAGAAGTTTTTTCCCTCTTCTTGGATGGCTTTGTTACCATCTACTTCGAAGTATTTTCTATCTTCCCAAATTTTATAATATCTGTTTTCTATTGTCTGTGGTTCGTAAGCTTCTGATGCCATATAATCGCCTTAAATTATCTATTTAAAATTTCGCGATTATAGCCAAATATATGTGAGTATTTGCTTAGATAAAGTATATATTTTAAGTGAAATTTAACTAGGGAGTTTCACTTTTTTCCTCTTTTTCTTTTTTTCCTTCAATAATTTTAAAGAGATATGAGTTTATAAGATTATAATAGTTATAGACTTTAGGTGGCAATACATCATAATAGTAGTAGTGTTTTACCTTACCTAGTTTATAACGCTCTTCATTGAGTATAAAAAAGTGGCTGTCTTCCAGCTCTGTAAATGGTAAAAATACAAAATTGAAATAAGCCTGGTTGATCTCAACCGTCTTCAAAGCGTCAGTTAAGCGCATATGCCTATTTAGCGAATCGGAGATGTCCTCATCCGTATAGATTAAAAGCATCACAACCGGGGCGTCGTAACGCTCTATATTATAAGACAGGTACTCAATGGAGGACTCTACCTTCTTAACCAACAACTTAGTGGTTTCTATCTGGGTCATTCCAGTATCTAAATATAATTCTATTTTTTCTTGCATAATAAACTACCCTCATTACTAAAATTGACAGTAAAACTACTTACCCCATTATAGCGTTTATATTAGATACTATAATAAAAAGATGTTAGCGCAGTGTTAGCAGAGGGGGTGAAATATTCTATTATATCTCTATTCCAGGGACTCTTTTTTTAATATTTTCTTTGTCTTCATACATATTTTTATCTGCTGCTTCTATAGTTTCCACGAGTGAGTCGCCACTTATATATTTGTGAGCACCTATAGAAAAACTAGTTCTAAATGTAGTATTATGTGCTTTTAGTTTTTTTGTAATGATAACTTCTCTTGTATTATTAAGTATCTTTAAAGCTCTCTCTTCATTAATATGTTCTGGAAACATGATAATAAACTCATCTCCACCATATCTTATAATGTCATATCCACTTTTTCGAAGTTCATTTGCGATAAAGATTAGAACTTTGTCACCTATTACATGTCCATGCATATCGTTAACAATTTTAAAGTAGTTTAAATCTACTATAGACAAAACACCACTGCCTTCTAAATTTTCTGTACCCTCTTTTAAATAGTTGTCATTAAGCCATTTTCTATTATATGTATTTGTCAGTTCATCTTTATATACTGATTCTTTTAGCTTTTCTATCTCCGCACGTAAATCTTTGGTCTCTTGTAAAACTTCAGTTAGTTTTGACTTATCTTTATCTTGAATAGCATTAATAGCTTTCTCTGTAGAGTCACTTAAGTATTGGGCACTTTTTGATGCCTCGTTTTGAAGAGCAGTCAGTGTTGAACATTGATCTTTAAGTATGTTTAGTGAGAGCGTCTCTTCATCTTCTATCTCTACATTATGATTCGTAGCAAACTTCGAGAAAATTGAAGAGAAAATACTTGGAGTAACAAGAGGCATTTGATTGATTGCGTCTTTAGTCTCATTCGAAATTATATTTAAAATTTTATCATTTTCCATGACATTATGCTAACATAAAAAGACATTTGGTGTACTTAAAATAAAGTTAACTTCTTTAATTTTAAATCTTTATGTGTATAATCACACTCTTAAATTTCTAAAGGAGTGTTTTTGCCATTATCGCGTTTAAATGAAGAGCAGTATGCTGCAGCTACATCTCCAGATTTACAAAATTTAATTATTGCTTCTGCAGGAACCGGAAAAACATCTACAATTGTAGGTCGTATCGGTCACCTTTTAAACACAGGAGTAAAACCGCAAGAGATACTCCTTCTTACTTTTACAAATAAAGCAGCAGCAGAGATGGTTGAACGTGTCGCTGAGTATTTTGGAAAGGGTGTTGCGGGAAAGATTGACGCCGGGACTTTTCATGCGGTGAGTTACAGATGGTTAAAGAAGCAGGATAAACGTGTAGTTTTAAAGCAGCAGCGTGAGCTCAAGACGCTATTTCGAAGTGTCTTTGAGAAACGCTCGTTCATGCAGATAAACGCAGAGATAACACCTTATGGAGGAAACTATCTCTATGATTTATACTCCTTTTATCAAAATACTGAACTTGAGAATAATTTTGAAGATTGGATAGTAGAGAACTACGAAGAGCATGAACAGTTTGCTATGATATATGCGGATGTTGTCGATGAGTTTGAAGCTCTAAAAAAAGAGTATGGTTTTGTAAACTTTAATGACCTTCTTCTCAATTTCCGTGAGATGTGTAAAAGTAAAGATTTGGGTTACAAGGAAGTACTAGTAGATGAGTACCAGGATACAAATGCACTCCAAGGAACACTTATAGATGCGATGAAGCCACCTTCACTTTTTTGTGTTGGAGATTATGATCAGAGTATCTATGCATTTAACGGTGCGGACATCTCAATAATCGGCTCATTTTCTAAAAAATTTCCAGATGCAAAAGTTCATACTCTGACAAAGAACTATCGTTCATCTAGACCCATACTTTCCCTTGCAACAAAGGTTATAGAGCATAATGAGAGAATTTATCCAAAGCAGTTAGAAGTAACAAGAGATTTCAGTGCTGAGGCT
>JBDLHW010000162.1:0-4805 GCA_039715155.1 Campylobacterota bacterium
GAAAACTTTCCCCAACCCTCAAAGAGTGTCAGGCTTTTTGAAGTTACCTCTTTTTTTGAAAAAGTCTCTATCTGTGAGCGAATTTGATACTCTTTCTCCCTTACAGCGGAAAAAACATTATCACGAACCTTTTCATAATCAACACTGATGCTTGAGGCGCGATAACCACGATCAACCCTGTTGGCAATAGAGTAATCCTTAGCAAGTTCCCACATTGTTTTTGAACTGAGCGCTCCATCTGCAATACCCGCTCCACCGACATGATTACCTTCAACTATACAGACATGATTGTCAAAATCATACGACCTCATTGCCGCTGCAAAACCTGCAGGACCACAACCGATAACACATACATCAAATTTTAATTTTTCCATTAACTACTACTCTTCAAAGTCCCTATTTCTACGGTTTTTTCTATTATTTTCTTCATTGTAATCGTCACTATACTCTTCAACATATTCATCATAATATCTATTTTTCTTGTTGCGTTTTTCTTTTTTATGCGATTTTTCATTTCGCTCTGACGAGGCGCTGTTATCTCTATATTGTACCTTGTTTCTCTCTTTACGCTCGCTCGTAAGCTCTTCTATTCTCTTGTTACGTTCACGATTAAGTTCTTCTCTTTTATCTCCTCTATACTCTCGCGTATCTCTTTCATAGCGCTCACCGTACTTCAACTTCTCTCTTCTATCTTCTTTATATTGAGGCTTTTTTTTATAGTTATATTTTTTATACTTAGGGTGCTTCACATAAGTGCCATTTTTATGTTTTAGATAGTAAACATTATCATACCTGTATACAGGGAAACCATCATAGAATCTGCCAGTATTTATATATATAATTTTTGGCTTATAGTGATGATGTCTGACATATTTTCCATGCTTATAAAGATAGTAGTTATCATTGTATCTATAAACAGGATAGCTGTTATAGTAACTACCTGTACGAATATAAATACCTGCAGAAGGGACGATAACCTTTGAACCATGTGGGTGACGAACGACACAGCCGGAAAACAGGAATGAGATAAGTATACTAAACAGAATAAATATATTTACTCCTTTCATAAAAACTCCTTAGTTTTAATCTTTTACACATTGTATCAATAATCCATTAACATTGCCCTAATGTTAGAGTAGTAATATTTTACCATCAATACAAGAAGGTAGGATATGAACTGGAGAACTAAGAGTGAATCTCGTTTAGAGAATATGGGTGTATGGATTACAAAAAATCCTATAAAAATCATTATTGTTATGCTTATTATGAGTATTGGGATGATTTCTAATCTGCCTAAAATAACTATAGACACCTCAACGGAGGGTTTTCTTCACGCCCAAGACCCTGCACTTCTTCGCTATGAAGCTTTTAAAGAGCAGTTTGGACAAGATGAAAAAATTATGGTTGTTGTCCAAAGCAGAGATATCTTTGATGCTGCGTTTTTAAAAAACCTACAAAAACTTCATGTTGAACTCCAGGACAATGTACCACACTTGCATGACATCACCTCACTCTTAAACGCCAGAAATACAAGAGGTGAAGATGATCAGTTAATCGTTGAAGACCTTTTTGAGAGCTATCCTACAAATACTCAAGAGATAGAGGCTATTAAAAAAATCGCTCTAAACAGTGAGATGTATAAAAACCTGCTTTTTAATGAAGACTTAACATATACAACCATCATCCTTGAACCAAATGCTTATGAGAGTTCTGATGATATTGATGCTCTAGAAGGTTTTGGGGAGGAAACACCCTCTGAGGAGTTAGAGTTTTTAAAGGATGCATCAAAAAGTGAGATGGTAAATGTAGCTGAGACAATTGCCAAGAAGTTTACAACAGAGGGTTTTAATGTATTTATAGCCGGTTCTTTAGCTGTAAATGATTACAACAAACGCTCAGTTCAAAAAGATATGCAGAAGTTTGTAAAACTTGTTCTGCTTATGATGATGCTCTTTTTATTTATAGTATTTCGTAGGGTATCTGCTGTTATTTTACCTATCTTTATAGTTGCTATTTCACTACTTACTACAATCGGAACCATGGCATTTATCGGGACACCTATTACTATTCCGACACAGATACTTCCATCATTTCTACTCGCTGTTGGTATAGGAGCTGTTGTTCACCTTTTAGCAATATTCTTTAAAGACTTAAATAAAAACAGGGATAAACACAGTGCAATCTCCTACTCGCTTGGTCACTCCGGTCTTGCTATTATTATGACTTCACTTACAACTGCTGCAGGACTGCTCTCATTCTCTACTGCCGAAATTGCTCCTATTGCAGATTTGGGTATCTTTGCAGCTATTGGTATTATGATTGCACTTCTTAACACTTTAGTTTTACTTCCTGCCTTACTCGCTGTTTTACCGATTAAACCGGCGAAAGAGAAACATTTGCAAAAGTCTGAGAAAATGGACGCTATTTTAAAAGCAGTCGCTGACTTTAGTGTAAATAATGCAAAGAGTATTGTTGCTCTAAGTGCTGTAATAGCAGTAGTTTGGACCTACTTTGCTACAAGTGTTGAGTTTAAACATGACCCACTTAGCTGGCAGCCAGACGACTCTCCTGTAAAAATTGCTACAAACACAGTTGACAGAGAGCTTAGAGGTTCTGTAACTATGGAGGTAATCATAGACACTAAAAAAGATAATGGTCTATATAACTCTGAACTTTTAACTAAGCTAGACACTCTCAGACAAAAAGCTGAAGCGATCCAAAATGATAAATATTTTGTAGGAAAGGGTTGGAGTGTTGCGGAAGTTTTAAAAGAGATTCACAGGGCCCTGCATAACAACAAGCAAGAGTACTACACCATCACAGAGAATGATGCGCTTATACCTCAAGAGTTTTTACTCTTTGAGAATAGCGGAAGTGATGATTTAGTCGACTTGGTAGACTCTTCATTCTCAAAAGCACGTATAACTTTTAAACTTCCCTGGATGGAAGCTGGAGAGTATACAGAGCTTGGAGATGAGTTAGAAACTCTGATGAGAAATGAACTTGGAGATGATGTAGAGATAATCATTACCGGAATGGTTCCTCTCTTTCAGAGAACTCTATCTGCTGCTATGAGCTCAATGGCAACAAGCTATGTGATTGCCTTTGTGCTTATTGCGATTATGATGATTATCCTTCTTGGAAGTATCAAAATAGGTCTAACCAGTATGATACCTAATATACTTCCTATTATCTTGACACTTGGATTTATGTCGATGGTAAACATGCCTCTGGATATGTTTACCATGCTCGTTGGTGCCATAGTCATAGGACTAAGTGTTGATGATACAGTCCACTACTTTCATAACTTTGCCAAATATCATCATAAAGGTCACTCAACGAGAGAGTCATTAGAGCATACTATGATAGGAACAGGTCGTGCACTTGTTGCTACTACAATTGTTCTCTCTTTAGGTTTTTATGTTTACATGTTTGCATCACTGACAAACCTTATCAATTTTGGTATACTCGCAGGTGGAGCGATAACAATCGCGCTTTTCTCTAACATCATTTTAGGGCCTGCTCTACTCACACTGATAACTAAAGATAGAAAATAAAAGGATAAATAATGATATTAAAAACACTACTCATAGCATCTTTAACACTAAGCTCTCTTTTCGCCATTACAGGTGAAGAGATTGCGCAAAAAGTTCACGATAGAGATGAGGGTGACAACGCAACTTCTAACATGAAGATGATTCTTATAGATAAAAATGGAAAAAAGCGTGTACGTGATTTGAAAACATTTACAAAAGATAAAGGAGAGGATACGCTTAAACTTATGTTTTTTCTAACTCCTGCTGATGTCAAAAACACAGCGTTTTTAACATATGACTATATAGACTACGATAAAGATGATGATCAGTGGTTATATCTGCCGGAAATTCAAAAAGTCAAACGTATCGCTTCAAGTGACAAGAGTTCATCATTTATGGGAAGTGACTTTACTTACTCAGATATGACTTCTAGAAATGTAGAGGACTATACATACAAAATCATGAAAGAGAAAAAAGTTAACGGGCATATGACTTGGCAGATGATGGTTACTCCTAAAACGAATAAAACCATCGAGGAGACCGGTTATACAAAATCTATAGTATTTGTAAGACAAGACAACTTTGTTATCGTTCAAGCCCTTAACTACATCAAAGCCGGTAAAAAGCTAAAGTATATGATGGTAAAAGGTTTAGAGAAGATAGACGGTATCTGGAGTGCAACTGAGATGCAGATGGTTACTAAAAAAGGCAAAAAAATGCTTCATAAAACTATCTTTAAATTCTCAGATATTAAGTATAACCAAGACTTAGAGGAGTCACTCTTCACTACTCGTACTTTAGAGAGAGGTCTCTAAGGAATGTTAAAAAACTTACTGCTGATTTCTCTGCTTAGTACTTCTTTACTTCTAGCCCAAGAGGATATAGATGCTGATTTAGGTGGTTTCGATACAGAAGAAGTTGCAAGTGATGAAGAGAGTTCTGACCTAGAAGGGTTTGGGAACGATGAAGTTATACAAACTGAAGA
The DNA here is from genome assembly GCA_039715155.1 of Campylobacterota bacterium. Classification (GTDB taxonomy): domain Bacteria; phylum Campylobacterota; class Campylobacteria; order Campylobacterales; family Sulfurimonadaceae; genus Sulfurimonas. The sequence goes on from JBDLHW010000162.1 coordinate 4,522, forward strand.
AACAGCACCTGAAAGACAAGTCAAAGAACAGATGTTCTCACTCAGTGGAGATTTAGCATTTAAAACCTCTTACGGATACAAAGAGCATGAAGTAAAAGCTTATCAGGCGGACGCACAAGGCATTGACTACTCCGGTTTCAATCAAGCTCAAACTTCACTCTATCTCCAACTTGATGGAAAACTCTCTGATAACTGGAAAATGAGAGTTGGCGCAGATGCATACTATGATGCTATCTATAATCTACACTCAAGCAACAACTACAATGATGATACTCTAGATGCTT
>JBDLHW010000163.1:0-4772 GCA_039715155.1 Campylobacterota bacterium
GATATATAGGTCTATTTTTACTCGTAATTGGCTGGTGGGGAGTCTACTATATGTTCCCGGGTGTCTATAGAACACCTTTTGGAACAGCAATGCTGTTTACTGTCATGACTCTTATCTCATTTGTAGTATATTTTATCTACAGAGAGATGAGCTACTGTAAGTATATCTGCCCTATCGGTGTTTTAACACGTGCTTACTCCAAACTATCATTTACATGGCTTGGAACATACAAGAGTGCTTGTAAAGAGTGTAAGACATTTGAGTGTGCAACTGCATGTCCTCACGGACTGAAGCCATTTACATTCGATAACAGAAACTCTATGACAGACTGTACTCTGTGTATGGACTGTAGCAGTGCATGTGAAGCGGTAAGTTTTAAATATAAAAAGCCATCGTTTTCCCTGTTTTCAAAGTTTCAAATTGTAAAAGCAGAAGTTTGGGCATTTGTTCTTATTTTAGCCTCTATATCTATCACTATGGCATTTCATCATGGGATTGGTAGAAGTAATGCAGCTGGAGATATGATATGGTCAACTACTGCTGAATTTCTCAAAGGTTATATTAGTTTTGGCTCGATTGACCCTATAGGACTCTTTGCATTTCTTTATGCCATGTTATTTACCATAACTGCCGTTGTAGTCGGTATGTTTGTAGCAGCTAAAATACTAGAAAAGAGTTTTAAAGATATATTTTACAATTTAGGGTATTCATACGCTCCACTTTTTATATTAGGCTCTATCGCTCACTCACTTGAAACATTTTTCATGAGAGGTTATGAGCGTATAGTAGAGGGTTTTGCACAGGGATTTGGGTTTAATGTAGATGTTGCATCTCTTGCAAATAGAGGCGATAGCTGGCTACATGTATTTGGTCTGCTAAAATGGGTTGCTATTATTTGGGCGCTGATAATTTTATATAAAAGAGTGAAACTATTAGATGCTGATAAAATGAGAAAAATCATTGCCTTTCCTTTTGCCGCTTCTTTAATTATCTTCTTCTTAAGCGTTAATATCTACAGAGGATATATCCTAGATACTTACGGCAGAGCATCCGGTGGTCATGGAAGTCATGGCGGTGGAGTAATGTTCCAAAGTGTTTCAAAAGATAAAGCTACTCTTTTACAGTCTGGTGAGCACAGAAACTCTTGTATAGCTTGTGGGATGAACCTAATAATGTTTTATAAAACAAATCATGCAGCACATCTTAATGATACAACTAGACAATACTGCTCTATCCACTGTTTAGCAGAGGATAAAAACCTTAAAAAAATGCCCCTAAGTGATTTAAAAGTTGTTGATGTTAAAAGTCTAAAATTTATAAATGCCAAAAGTGCATTTTATGTTGTTGGAAGTAAAAAGAAGCCAACAATGAGTGAGATCAGTAAATACGCTTTTGCAAATAAAGAAGATGCTATCAAGTTTTCAAAACGTCACAAGGGTAAAGTTCTAAACTTTGAAGAAACACTAAAGATTGCTATGAAAGATTTTGATATACTTGAATAAAGAGTTAGTATAAAATATAGTAGCTATTTTAACTAATGAATCTAATCGATATGAAAACTAGGAACTGATATATGTTTGAAAAATTTTTAAAATTTTTTATTGATAACTATAAAATAAACTATACTCTATTTTTACTGCTCTTTGCAGTGGGTATATTCTCTTATACGCAGATTCCAAAAGAGATATCTCCAACAATAGAACCAAACTCTTTAACTATTAGAGGCTCGTATGCCGGTGCTTCTGTAGATACACTCAATAAGATGGCTGTCCAGGAGATTGAGGATGAAGTAAAAACTATTGTTGGTGTAGAGACAGTTACATCTGTAATATCACCAGGTAGATTTACAATAATACTCGAACTTGAAAAAGGGACTGATAAAACTATAGCTATAAGTGACACAGAAGACGCTTTAGCACTTATTAGAGAGAATCTTCCAAGTGATATGGATGAACCTGTAATCAGGGGAGTTGCACACTCTAGAAGTATAATGCATGTATCAATTCGTTCAGATGAAGTCCCAAGAGCAAAACTAAAAGCACTCTCGAAAAAATTTAAAAGCAGACTCCTCTCAATCAAAAGTGTATCAGATGTTACAATTTTTGGAGACTCTGATCTCTTTTATGAAGTTCTTATAGATGAGAAAAAGGTAAATGCCTATAATCTATCTTTAGATGAAACACTACGAATATTTTCTGAACTATCTTATATATTCCCACTGGGAAAGATAGATAATATCAAAGAGCAGTACTATATCTCCACACACAATGATAAAAAACTTGCTGAAAACCTTGAAGATACCATTGTCAATATTAACGACCAGCAGATTGCCTTAAAAGATATCGCTAAAATAGAGAAACGCTATGAGGACTCATCAACACTTGCCAGTATGAATGGAAAGAACTCTATCACTCTTGCAGTTTCACAAAATCCAAATGGTAATGCAGTAACTATCGCTGAAGATATTCATAAACTAATATCCAAGATGAGTATCGATGGAGTTGACTTTAGTGTGAGAATGGATAAGTCGACTATTATAAAAGATAGACTTAACATTGTTATTTCAAACATTTTACTCGGTGTAATTCTCATAACACTTCTGACAGCTATATTAATCAATGTTCGTATCGCATTTATTATTGCACTGGGAATACCTACATCTTTTGTTATAGGTGCTATATACTTCTACTTCACCGGCTACAGTATAAATGTAAACTCACTCGTTGGTGTACTCATTGCCATTGGTATTATTGTTGATGATGCCATCGTTGTAAGTGAGAATATTCAGCAGTATATTGAAAAAGGCTATAGTGCTAAAGAGGCAGCCCTTTTAGGAGCAAAGGAGGTGGCAAAACCGGTTACTATCGCTTCACTGACCACCCTATTCTCTTTTATACCCCTACTGATGCTTAGTGGAAGACTTGGAGAGATTATACAGCTGATTCCTATTGCATTTTCTGCTCTTGTGGTAGCTTCTCTTATAGAGTCATTTATCTTTTTACCTATTCATGCTTCACACACTCTCTCTGCAAACTCTAGAACTCTATCGTGGGAAAAAGTAAATGTACTCTATTCAAAAACTTTAAAACAACTGGTTAAATACCAAAAAAGCTTCTTGCTCACTTTTTTAATCATCGTTCCTCTTCTGATTTTCTATGGTGTAAAGAGTTCAAAATTTCAAATGTTCAAATCCTTTGATGCCTCATCAATAAATATAACATTTAAAGCAGAACCTACAACTACCCTTGAAGAGTCTCTAGAAATTGTACAAACTTTAGAAAAAGAGATATTAAACAATAGAGATAAATTCTCTGTAAAACATGTTAGCTCAACTGCGGGCTACAGAAGAAGTGCTACAGGTTCTGCTGAGATGTACCCTTATGTCGGTTATATCTCTATCGAACTACATAAGATGAAAGAGTCAAACTTTGTAGACAAGTTCATCACTCCATATCTAAGTTTTTATTATGATCCTCAAGATAGGATAAGAGAGAAATCTTCACAAGAGATCTCAAAAGAGCTTAGAGAATGGCTAAAAAAACAAGATTATAAAAATAGATTTAAACTTAGTAACCTAATGGTTGTTGAAAATAAAATGGGGCATACAAAAGCTGATATTCGAATAGGTGTAATTAGCAATGATTACCAAAAAGCGATTAAGGCTATCAGGGCTATAGAAGATGGTTTTTCAAAAATAGAGGGTATAAAGTACTTTGGTGATAATGTTAAAGTAGGTCCTGATGAGATAAAACTTAAACTCAACGCTTATGGTGAAGAGTTGGGGATTACTGAAAAATATTTGGGTAACTATATAGCAGGGCTCTATCTATCAAAAAAAGTTGGAACTATTTTTGATGGTAATGAACTCTTAGATATCAAAGTCAAATCTTTTAACATTGAGAATGATTTGGAGAGTTTTAAAAGACTAGAGATTCCCACTAAAAACAACACACTTGTGAAACTAAAAGATATTTGTGAGTTTGAAAAAATAGAATCTTTAGAGAGACTTGTTAAGGATGATGGTGAGACAAATTTTTATGTATTTGCAAATGTAAATTCTTCTGTAGTTACCGCCACAGAAGTACTAGAACAGATATCCCCAGTCATAGAAGAACTAAAGGAAGTAAAAGGAGTTAAACTAAAATTTAAAGGAGAAAGAGAGCAGAAAAAAACTATGCAGACCGAGATGGTCTTAGCTTCTATACTGGCTGTTATTTTGATTTTCATCTCTATACTCTACCTTTTCAACTCCTTTAGAGAGACTATTATAGTTATGTCTGTTATCCCTTTTTCTCTTCTTGGTGTCTATATAGGGCACTTTATAATGGGGTTAAATATCTCTCTTCCATCTCTAATCGGTGCACTCGGTCTTGCCGGTGTAATTGTTAATGATGGAATCATAATGATGTCAACACTAAAAAAAGCAAGATCAAAAGATGAGATTCTTCTACTTGCAAAGAGAAGATTAAGACCTATTTTACTTACATCTATTACAACTATTATAGGTCTATCATCGCTCATCTTCTTTGCTACAGCACAAGCTGCAGTATTCCAGCCACTAGCTGTCACTATCGGTTTTGGACTTCTATGGGGAACAATTTTAAACCTTTTCTATCTTCCAACAATGTACAACTTTTCAAGAAGCTACAGTGATGCATAGGTACCTATCCTCCTTTATAATCAGTGCTATTGCCTATATAGCTATTATCACGACCATGTTTTATCTCTTTAGTAAAAATGATTACTCGACAAAAAAGGTTCAAAAGAGTAAT
>JBDLHW010000164.1:0-4710 GCA_039715155.1 Campylobacterota bacterium
CCAGAAGGCGGCTCTGGCGGAGGGTTGATTATAGCTGAAGGATCCCCTGAGGAGATTGCAGAGAGTTGTAAAAAGACAGGTTCATACACGGGAGAATACCTCAAAAAAGAGTTGGCATTACACAAAAAATAATATTTGAATAACAGAATTTCTGTATAATAGTTTGATAATTTATACAAGGTATGTGATTTGTTATTTAATTTGAATGAAATATTAGTGATAGTTGCTGTTGAAGCTTTTTTAATTTTTTTGATTGTATTTAGATATTTTAAGCTAAAAAATGAAAAACAGTCGAATGTAGTGCACAACCTCGAATCTGAACTTCAGAATGTTTCTCAAGAGCTTTCAGAAGCAGAAACTTCAGAGAAAGAGATAGATGTAACAAAGACAAGTTTTATTGGCGAGCAGATAAGAAAAGTCGAAGCACTTGAAGCAGAGCTGGAAAAACGTCAACAGAGAATCGAAGATACCAAGCTCATAGCTCAAAAAGCCAATATGGCTAAACATGACTTTTTGTCAAATGTAAAATATGAGATATATACTCCATTGAACACTATCGTAACAAATACAGAGTCCCTTGGTAAAGCGTTAAAAGATAAGACACTTTTAAATTTTGCAAAAAACATATACAACTCATCTCGTAAACTTTCACAAATGTTTGAAAAAATAATTACACTGTCTGAGTTAGAACTAAACACCTTTGAAACTATGGAGAGTGCTGTAGATATCGGAGAGCTCCTAGAGAGTAAAATGCATAAATATAGAGCTCTTGCAAATAAGAAAAATTTAGATTTTACTCTCACTGTAGATGAAGATATACCTAATAGGCTGATGCTGGATGAACATATAGTCGAAGAGATAGCAGATAACCTGATTCACAATGCGATTAAATTTACGGCTAGCGGATATGTAAAAGTTAGAGTTCTCTCTAATGGGTTGGATAAAGCAAAAAATGCCCTTAACTTCTCTATTATAGTTGAAGATAGTGGTATTGGAATAGAAAAAGAGAATCACAGTAAGATTTTTGAAATTTTTGAAAAAACTGATGATGAGAGTTTAGAGACTATAGGGCTCGGTTTATCAATTAATAAGAAAATGGCAGATTCAATAAATGCAAACTTGCAAGTACAAAGTAGACCGTCACACGGTTCAACATTTGCACTGTTTTTTAAACAAGTTGAGATTTTCCTCTCCAATGATCAAAATAGTATTTTTGATCCTCTGGTAGATTTTACTCAAATTAGATCCAGTGGTGCTTCTGTTATGGTTATTGATGAAGATCAGAGTATATGTGAAATGATAGAAGAAAACTTTCAAAATACGGCAGTGGAAGTATCTTCTTTTACAAATACGCGTGATGCGATAGCAGTTTTACAAAATAAAAAGTTTGATATGATTTTTATAGATATTGATATGTTAAGTGTTGATGACAGTGCGGTATCAAAAGTTATTGCGAATATAAGTAGAGCACCTGTTGTAACTATGACCAAGGTTAGACTCAAGGATATAGAGTTTGACGAAGCCGGTGTAGTTCCGGTAGGACATCTGAAAAAACCTATATCGAGATTTGAACTTTTCAAAGTATCACTGGAAGTTTTAGACTCAAAAAAACTGAAAATTCTCTCTGATGGCACACTGAAAATTAAATAGTAGAGTTAAGCCGCTCTTTTAACAGCATATAGAAAAAAGTAGGTATAATTGCGAAAATTTTCATGACAAGGAACTTTAAAAATGTCAACATATGTTTTTGGACACACTAGTCCGGATAGCGACTCTATTGTAGGTGCTATTTCTCTTTCGTATCTTAAAAATCAACTTGGTGAAGATTGTGTACCGACTCGTCAAGGTGAAATCTCTGCAGAGACAGAGTTTATCTTAAATAAGTTTGGCGGGACTACACCGGAACTTAAAACTTCAGTCGCTGGTGAAGATGTTTACCTTATCGATTTCTCAGATAAGGCACAAGCTCCAAAAGATATTATGGAAGCTACTATCCTTGGTATAGTTGACCATCATAAATTGGGTGATTTGACTACTGATACTCCTCTAGAGTGCTGGATACGTCCTATAGGCTGCTCAAATACAATTGTTTACGAGATGTTTAGAGCTAATGATGTTGAGATACCAAAAGATTTAGCCGGAATGATGATGTGTGCAATTTTAAGTGATACTGTGATCTTTAAATCACCAACTTGTACAAAAGTGGATACAAAAGCTGTTAAAGAGCTTGCTAAAATAGCAGGTGTTGAAGACTATAAGGCTTTAGCCATGGAGATGTTTATAGTAAAGTCTGCTGTTGATGGAGCATCTGCCCGTAACCTAAATACAAGAGATTACAAAGCATTTGAAATGAACGGTATGAAGGTTGGTGTTAACCAACTTGAGATGGTAGATATCTCAGCTCTTGATGATAGAAAAGATGATATTTTAGAAGATATGAAAAAAATGAAAAAAGATGAAGGGTTACATACTATTCTTGTTCTTCTAACTGACATCATGAAAGAGGGTTCTCAACTTCTATGCGTAAGTGATGATGCTTCAAAGATTGAAACTGCGTTTAATACTAAGTTAGAGAACAATCAAGTATGGCTTGATGGTGTCCTAAGCCGTAAAAAGCAGGTTATACCTTTTGTCCAGCCACAATTTAAATAAACTTCTTATAGTATGGTCGAGTGGTGAAAAAGAGGTAGCTAAAAAGTTAGTTCTTCTTTATGGCTCTGTTATGCTTGAGCGTAAGTATTGGGATGAGGCTACAATAATGATATGGGGTCCATCCGCACAAATTTTAGCAACTGATGAAGAGCTTCAAGAACAGATGAAAGTTGTTCGTGACAGCGGAGTTGCGTTTAACGCATGCGTTGTCTGTACAGATGACTATGGTGTCTCAGATAAACTAAGAGAGTTGGGTGTTAAACTGATACATACTGGTGAGATGCTAACTGAAGCTCTTCAAAGTGATGATGTTAAGGTTGTTACTTTTTAGCCTTTCATCTTATTTGAGTAGTGAGTAGCACTTACTACATCACCGATGATAGCTCTGTGAAAAAGATACGGCTCTTTGATGTTTCTAATCACAAATCTCCCACCATCTGTTGTTAAGACTTCTATTGTGCCCACATCGAGCAGGGTTTTAAAACGTTCACTATAGGGTTTTATATAGATAGTCCTAATCTCCTCTAAATTTACAGGAAAGACTTCACGTATCTCATGTCCTTTTAAAATAATCAATCTCTCCTCTGTCAGGAGACAGTGATAGGATGCCTTTTCTTTGATCTCGTGAAGGTGAACATAGAAAGTTCGTAAAATTAATACAATACCAATAACACCTATCTCATACTCATAACCAATTAAGAGAAGTGCAGCACCGAGAGCATAAAGTTTTAAAAGGGGATTATAAAATGTTTTAGAGAGTTCAGCCTGTACTAAAATAGATTCATCTTTATGAAGTACCTTTTTAATATTGTCGATGATGAACCCTTTTTTGGTTTAGTCTTTATATAAGTAGCGTTTGATTTTTTTTGTGGGAGTCTTTACAAAAGGCTCTATCTGCTCTATAAATCTAACCATTCTTGAGAAAGAGGATATTTGAGAGTTTACATCTACTCTCATCTCTTCTAAAAAGTCAGCTATTTTTTGACGAACTTCTGCTTCAGGTGCATTTTCTGCCTCAAACATCTTATCTATCAGCTCATAGTCTAAGTGAACTCTGGCAACAAGTTTTCCACCTTGTTCCATCATTAGAGAGTCCATTACAGCCTCGTTTTGATTTATGACAGACTCTATCTGTTCAGGGTAGATATTTTCACCAGCTGGGCCAATAATTACATTTTTACTTCTTCCGCTTATAAATAGAAAGCCATCCTCATCTATATAACCAAGATCTCCAGTTAAGAACCAGCCATCTTCCATAACTTCAGCACTCTGCTGCTCATCTTTATAGTAGCCAAGCATAACACTAGGGGATTTAGCGATTATCTCCCCTATACCAGTCTCCGGATTTTTATCTTTTATAGCAAGTTCAACTCCAGCTGTCGGTATACCGGCAGAACCTGCTTTAATTCTTCCTCCTGAAACTGAACCAGAGAGAAGAGGAGCTGTCTCAGTCAGTCCATATCCAACGATATATGGAAACTTCGCTTCAATAAGAAACTTTTCGACAAATGGAGAGAGAGGAGCTCCTCCGATACCAAAGAATTTTAACCTGCCACCAAAAGTTTCTATCAGCTTTTTCCCGGCAATTACGTTTAGCTTTTTTCTGAAAAATGGTATACCATAGAGAGTCTTCATGATAAGCGAGCCTGTAAACTTTGGTAAAACCTTGTTTTTATATATTTTCTCAATAATAAGAGGAACACTTAACATCATAGTTGGTCGTACAATCCCAAAAGATTTCAACAGAACACTTGGTGTAGGTGTCTTATCTATATAATATACACAACTACCGTGAAGAATAGGTATGGCTAAACCAACTGTACACTCGAGAGTATGAGCCAGGGGAAGTATAGATAAAAATGTATCATCTTCTGATATGTCAAGTTGAATATGAGCACTCATAGCGTTTGTAACCAAGTTTTTGTGAGAGAGCATAACACCTTTTGAGTGTCCTGTTGTCCCAGATGTGTAGAGAAGTGAAGCGATATCATCCTCCTCTGGATGAGTCATATCAGATGACTTAGACATTTTATCGGCTAGTTTTGATATGTAGCTTTT
>JBDLHW010000165.1:0-4659 GCA_039715155.1 Campylobacterota bacterium
GCATGGGGTCCTGAAGGGTCAATGCAGGCAATGACTGGTAAGGATACAAAAGAAGAAGCAATGGCTGAATTCTTAATGCATCCGTCAACTTATCCAACTCACGCTCGTATGATGCCAGATCTTGGTATTACAGCTGAAGAGGCTAAAGGTTTAGTTGCTTTCTTGAAACATATGTCATCAATTGATACAAATGGTTTCCCAAGAAACTTTGGAAAAATGCAAGGAGCTGTTCATGGCAAGTAATCACTTAACAGGTATCGGAAGTGAATCAAAACAGTTAGCAACATGGTATTTCACTTTTGCTGCTATCATCTTTGGTGCACAGTTATTATTTGGTCTAATCACTGCTATTCAGTATGTTATGCCAGGTTTCTTATTTGAGCTAGTAGACTTTTCAGTTGCTAGAATGTTACACATTAATGCACTAGTTGTATGGATGGTTTTTGCGATGTTTGGTTCAGTTTACTGGTTACTACCGGATGAGACTGGAATTGAGACTGTTGGAATTAAAATCGGTAAATTACTTTACTGGGTCTTTGTTGCAGCAATCGTTGTTGTTGTATTAGTATACCTACTAGTTCAAGTTGGACCGGCTGATGAGATGTCAATCTGGTTTATTCATGAAGGTCGTGAGTATATTGAAGCTCCAAGATGGGCTGACTTCGGTATCGTTGTTGTTGCTCTTGGTTTTGTTGCTAATCTTTTCTTAACAGGAATGAAAGGTAAACAGTCTGGAATCGTTACAGTTCTTATGGCTGATATGATTGCATTCTCTGGTCTTTACTTAGCTGGTATGTTCTTTACAGATAATATCTCTGTTGATCAGTACTGGTGGTGGTGGGTAATTCACTTATGGGTTGAAGCTACTTGGGAAGTTTTCGTTGGTTCTTTAGCTGCATATGGTCTTATTCAGATGATTGGTGCTTCTCGTAAAGTTGTTGAGATGTGGTTATGGATCGAGGTAGCTATGCTATTTGGTTCAGGTATCCTTGGTTTAGGTCACCACTACTTCTGGATCGGTACACCTGAGTACTGGTGGGAAATTGGTGCACTATTCTCAGCACTAGAGCCATTACCACTTGTTGCGATGTTCATCCACGTTATGTATGACTGGGGTAAACAACAAGGTAAACAAGCTGCTTCTGGTGCTACAGAGTCAGTTGTTAACAATCAGCCTGCCTTTATATGGTTCTGGATGAATGCATTCGGTAACTTCTTAGGTGCTGGTATATGGGGATTCTTCCACACATTACCACAGGTAAACCTTTATACACACGGTACACAGTTTACATCAGCTCACGGACACTTAGCGTTCTTCGGTGCTTATGCGACTATTCTTATCGGTATGATGTATCTTGCTATTCAAGGTACAAACGGTATTAAAGTTATGAAAAATACTAAAGCTTCTATCTGGTCAGTGAGCCTTTTAGTTGGTGGTATGATGGGTATGACGATTGCACTTACAATTGCCGGTTATGTTCAAGTTCTTATCTCACGTGCACAAATGGGTGCTACTTGGGCTGCTTACTTTGATGGACAGAGCGGTATGTGGTTCGCGCAAGCGATGGATTGGAGATTAATAATGGGTGTAGTTATGTTTATAGGTTTCGCATTATTAATCAAAGATTTCTTAAGCACTGGTAAAAGTCCAGTACACCAAAGATAAGGAGATAAATTATGTTTGAAGCATTCACAGATGTAGTACCAAGCTTTTTTGGTTGGTTGAATCAGGGTCCTTTAACTCTAACTATCTTTCTTCACACTGTTATTGTACTTCCAATGTTTTGGATTTACAAACAAGAGAAAGCTCGTTTAGAGAGCGAAGAGTAGTTGTTGCGGGCTCCATTGGGGCCTGTTAATATTTTATCTATTTTAGAGGAGAAATAAAATGAGATTAAATAAATTAGTTGTTTCAGTTGCTGCTTTAGCAGTGGTCACTTCAGGTCTTTTGGCTGACAAGTCAAATATGGACGTAGAAAAGGTATTTGAAAGAGAGTGTCAGGGTTGTCACGGTCCAAACCATGAAGGTGGTGTTGGTTCTGATTTACGTCCGGCAGTAATCGGCAAGAAAAACTCTTATAAGCTATCAGAAGCTGTATTAAATGGTGTTGCAGGTTCTGCTATGCCTCCATTTAAAGACTCATTCTCAAAAGCTGATGCTGATAAAATGGTTGATTACCTTCAACATTTTAAAGGTAAAAAGATGGAAGTTCTTAGCCTTGAGAATGTTAAAGCGGGTTGGAAACCATTGAATGATAGAATGAAATTCTTCACAAAATATCCAACTGCTGCAGATGTTAAGAAAAACACAGACATCTGTTTCGTAACAGAGCGTGATGCTGAGAGAGTTGCATTTGTTGATGGTACTTCAGGTAAGATTTTATCTAAGCACCCTGCTGGTTTCGCTGTTCACGTAACAGTTACAAATAAGCGTCAACCTCGTTATGCTTACTCAATCTCTCGTTCAGGTTTAGTAACAATGTTCGACCTTAACACTCCGGGTCAACAAAAAATTGCTCAGACACAGGTTGGTTCTGAGTCTCGTGGTCTTGCGGTATCTCCAGATGGTAAATACCTAATGGCTGGTAACTACACTCCAGGTGGAGCAATTCTTATGGATGCAATGACTCTTGAGCCATTAAAAGTTTATCCGACTTCATCTGTAATTAAACCAAATGGTGACATCGATTCATCTCGTGTTGCAGGTATCTTTGATACTCCATATGGTCCATATATTGCATTCGCACTTAAAGATGGTGGTCACGTTTATATCGTAGATTACTCTAAACCAAACTTCCCAATCGTTGGTGATATTCCAAATATTGGTGATATTCTTCATGATGGTTTCCTAAATGAAGGTAAAGAGATTGGTAGATATCTATTTATCGCATCTCAAGGTTCTGATGTTATTGGTGTTGTAGATTTCAAAACTAAATCTTTAGTTACTAAAATCTATACAGGTCCAGCTTCTAAGCCACACCCAGGTCAAGGTTCTTCGTTCTTTAACGAAACTCTAGGTCAACAACTTGGTGCTACAGTTAACATGAACTTAGGTCAGGTAACTATCTGGAATGACAACTTCGATGTAATTCGTCAAATCCCTATCGGTGGTGGTGGTCTATTCATCGGTACATCTGAGCATACTCCATTCCTATGGGCAGATAATGTACTTGGTGGTGAAGCTAACTGGAATAAAGTTCACTTAATTAATAAGCAGACTTTAGAGGTAGATAGAATCATTACTGTTGGTAAGAAAAAAGGTACTGTTACAGATCCTGTAACTCACAAAACTCTTTATAGCTGGAAAGTTCCAACTGTTAAAGATGCTAAAGGTAAAGCTGTTACTCCAAGAATCTTACACGCTGAGCCAGCAAATCACGGTTATTGGACTATGATTTCTGAGTGGAATGCGGGTCGTATCGGTATTTATGAGTCTAAAACTGGTAAATTTGTTAAATACATTAAAGGTTTAACAACTCCTACTTTTACTTACTCAATCGAGCATAGACAAACTATTCCTGGTGCATAATTAGCACTTCTGGCACTAAATGCCGATACCCCTTAAATGGGGTACTCCCCTTCGGGGGAAACCCTCTTCCCAATAACTCCCTTTTTTATACTTTTGTCAAATATTGTCAAAAACTGCTACATTTTGCCTAAATGATTATAAATATTGTCAAAATTGATTAATGTCAATTGTAAATTCTTAATAAAAAGATATTCTTTAAACTGTAAAAGATAATAAACTTATGGGATTTAGATATGAAAAAATATATATTTTCAATACTTGCTTTAACTACTCTCTTGCACTCCCAAAACTTAGATGGGAAAAAAGTTTTTGAGACTTACTGTTGGGGTTGTCATCACCAGACTGCGGTTGCATTTGGGCCTCCTTTTACTGAGATAGCTGATAAGCGTACAAAAGATGAGATTAAAGCTTATGTACTTGAACCAAAGGCAATGTTTAAAGCCTTTGGTTATAAAAGAACAGTTATGACAGAACTAGACTTAACTGATAAAGAACTAGATTCAATTGCAGACTACGTATTCTCTTATAAAGGTAAAAAATAATGTTTAGACTATCAAACCTAATATCTGCAGTAGTCGAGGATAAGCCGGAAAGAATTCTTGACGGCTCTATCGCTATATGGAACTTTACAAACAGATGTAACCTCTCTTGCCTTCACTGTTACTCAAAATCAACTCTCGATGAAGTTGATACTCTCACAACTGAGCAGATTAAAAAAACTATTTTAGAGATGAAAGCTAATGGCGTTAAGTTCATTATATTTTCAGGTGGTGAACCGCTCACTAGAAAAGATCTTTTTGAGATTGCTGATTTTTGTAGAGATAACGGCATCATCACTTACCTCTCAAGCAATGGTCTCTACTTTACCAAAGGTAATGTACAGAGAATTGTAGATACTTTTAATTATGTTGGTGTCAGTATTGATGGTGATGAACCGACACATGATTACTTCCGTGGATTAAAAGGTGCCTTTGTAGAGACTCTCAAGGCTGTACAGCTTGCAAACTCTACTGGTGCCAAGGTTGGTATCAGATTTACTATCACAAAGGATACAGTGAATTCTCTGGAGTATATTTTTGATTTAGCTGAAAAAGAGAATATTCCTAAAATCTATATATCGCACTTAGTAT
>JBDLHW010000166.1:0-4645 GCA_039715155.1 Campylobacterota bacterium
TTTAGCAGCTTCACTTATGGCGTGAGTTCCAGCAGCACAAGCAGTTACACTTGAAAGATTTGGTCCTTGTGTACCATGTTCAATCGAAACAAATCCGCCAAGCATATTTACAAGAGCACCAGGGATAAAAAATGGAGAGATTCTTCTTGGTCCGCGTCCCTCCAGTATGATAGAGTTTTTCTCGATTGATGGAAGACCACCAATTCCAGATCCTGCACTGATACCAAATCTTGTCATATCAGTATCTTCAGCGAAATTAGCATCAGCCATTGCTTCTTGAGCAGCCTTAAGACCTAAATGAATAAATCTGTCAGCTTTTTTAACCTCTTTTGGAGCCATAACTGTAGAAGGGTCAAAATCTTTAACCTCACCAGCAATTTGAGCACCAAAGCCCTCTGGATCAAAGATAGTAATTCTGTCTATTCCGCACTCACCATCACAGATAGCCTCGAAAGATGTCTCCTTGTCGTTACCAACTGAATTTATCATACCTAGACCGGTTACTACTACTCTTCTCATTTATTATTCTCCATATAGTTATTCAATACTTTTAAAAGTAATCTAAAATAGCTCACTATTAAAAGTATTTATTACTGGAGCAAAGCTTCAGTAATAAATTGTTTATTTAAAACTTACTTGCTCTCTACGTATGCAACTACGTCAGCAACAGTTTGGATTTTCTCTGCTTCATCATCAGGAATTTCAATATCAAATTTCTCTTCTAAAGCCATTACTAGCTCAACAACGTCAAGGCTATCTGCACCTAAATCTTCAACAAACTTCGCATCTTCTTTAACTTCATCTGCATTTACGCTTAATTGCTCAACTACTACTTCTTTAATATCATCTATAAGTGCCATCATAGCTCCTGTGTTTTTAATTTAATCGGGTAATTATAACAAAACTAGCTTAAAAAAGCCATTATGCCATATTCATTCCACCATTTACTTTTAAAGTTTCACCAGTGATATAACTAGCGTGATCTGAGAGTAAAAACGCAGTCGCTTCAGCTACTTCACTTGCCCCACCCATTCTCTTCATAGGTATTTTTGCATTGATACCATCTTTAATATCATCAGCTAAAACTTCTGTCATCTCTGTAGCAATAAACCCTGGTGTTACAGAGTTAAAACGGATACCGCTTGTTGCAGCCTCGATTGCAAAACTCTTTGTCATAGCAATGACCCCGCCCTTACTTGCAGCATAATTAGTTTGCCCTGCATTACCAGTTTCACCAATGATTGAAGAGATATTTACAACAGAACCAAACTTTTTCTTTCTCATAACTTTCATAGACTCTCTACAACCAACAAAACATGAAGTAAGGTTTGCATTTATTACAGACATAAAATCTTCCGTTTTCATACGAAGTGCCAATTTATCATTTGTAATACCGGCATTATTTACTAGATATGAAAGCTCACCATCACTATCTATAATAGTTTTAATCGCATCAACAAACGCAGCTTCATCACTAACATCAAAACCGATTACCGCAGCTTTTCCACCTGCAGCCTCAATAGCCTCTTTTACAGCGTCAGCCTCTGCCGCTCCACTTCTGTAGTGAACCCATACTTTTAAACCAAAAGCAGCTAAAGTTTTTGCAATCTCTGCGCCGATACCACGACTTGAACCTGTAACTAGAACATTATTTCCACTAAATTTCATATTATATATTTTCCTTTTTATTAGATTAAACTGTGATCCATCTCAGATGGTACTTCTATATCCATAAGCTTTAACACTGTTGGAGCGATATTATTGAGTCCGCCAGCTTCTACTTTTGTAACACCATCAGCTTCAACAAAACACCAAACTTTTCCAACTGTATGGTTTGTTAAAACATTGCCCTGATCATCTTTCATCTCCTCACAATTTCCATGGTCAGATGTAAGAACTAAAGCATACTCTTGCTCTTTTGCTTTTTCAATTATAAGCCCCAGCTGCTCATCAACTGCAGTTACCGCTAATTTAGCGGCTTCAAAATCACCAGTGTGTCCAACCATGTCACCATTTGCAAAATTCACGACAATAAAGTCATACTCAGCGTCCATAGCCTTTAGTACTGCATAACCAACTTCCGATGCACTCATCTCAGGTTTTTCATTATAAGTCTTCACATTAGGGGATGGAATCAAAACACGTGTTTCATTCTCGTATGGCTCATCAATTCCACCATTTAAAAAGAACGTCACGTGAGCATACTTTTCTGTCTCAGCAGTGTGAAGCTGCTTTAAACCCTCTCTTGCAATCACCTCAGCCAGAGTATTCTTCGGCGGTTCTTTTTTGAACAATACCGGGTACTCAAAACTTTTATCGTACTCTGTGATAGTTGCAATATTTAATTGCATATATTTTCTAGAAAAACCATTAAAATCCGGATCACCAAGAGCTGTAACGATCTCTCTCATTCTATCGCTTCTATAGTTTATAGTTAAAACAGTATCACCCTCTTCCATACCATCATAACCATCAAATGCAGCAGGCTCAATAAATTCATCTGTCTCACCAAGCGCATAGGAGTGCCCTACATATCCAGCAGGGTCAAAATCACTCTTTGGTGTTGCATCCATCATAGCTTCATAACCACGCTGAACTCTAGACCATCTGTTATCTCTATCCATAGAGTAAAAACGTCCAGAGATCGTAGCAACTTTTATTTTATCATTTGTATGTCTTTCTACTATCTCGATGTACTTTTGTGCTGATGTTGGAGAGACATCTCTACCGTCAGTAATCAGGTGTAAGAAGACATCTTTTCCATTTTTTGCAGCTATCTCAGCAATACCCATAAAGTGATCTATGTGGGAGTGAACGCCACCATCACTCATTAAACCGATAAGATGCAACCTATCAGATTTTTTAAAAAGGGATTGTAATTCTGGGTTTGATTCAAGTCTGTTTTCTGAAAGGGCTAAAGAGATCTTTACTAAATCTTGGTACAAAACTCTACCACTTCCTATACTCATATGCCCCACTTCTGAGTTACCCATTTGACCTTCAGGAAGACCAACACTTAATCCAAAAGTATCTATTAAAGAGTGTGGTGTCTCTTTAAAAAGCTTGTCATAAGTTGGTTTTTCAGCATTATAAAATGCATTACTCTCTGTCTTTGCAGAGTAACCAATACCGTCAGTAATAACCAAAATCGCTTTTTTGCTCAATGTTGTTCCTATTAATTAATTCTCACCATTATACTACAAGTTAAATAATCTATTTCCACATTTAGTCAAACATAAAGATAATATAGATAGAATCTGCGACTATGATAGAACTAAAAAATATTACTAAAATATATGACCTCAACAAAAATGACAAAGTTGTAGCCCTGAAAGATATAAATTTATCTATTAATGAGGGAGAGCTTATAATCTTAAAAGGTTCTAGTGGTAGTGGAAAAAGTACTATCCTATCACTTATCGCAGCTCTCAATAAACCAACTAGCGGGGAAGTTACAGTTGATGCAAAAAAAATCTCCAAACTACCGGATAATTTTGCATCTATATATAGACGTGATAATATAGGATTTATCTTTCAGAAGTACAATCTTATTACAGATATCAGCGTTAAGGAAAATATCCTGCTCCCACTTATTCCCTTAAATCCTGACAGTGATGAGTTAGATGAAAAACTAAACCTTGTTATGGAAAAGTTTAAAATATCTCATAAAAAAGAGACTTTAGTCAAAAATCTTTCCGGTGGGGAACAGCAACGCGTTGCTATTGCCAGGGCAAATGTAAACAACCCAAAAATCATCATAGCAGATGAACCTACTGCAAATTTAGATGAAAAACTTTCACTTCATTTCATAGAGATTCTCAGAGAGTTAAAAAATAGTGGGAAGACTATTGTGGTCGCTACGCATGACCCTCTCTTTTTTAACCTTGACTTTGTTGATAGAGAGATTCAAGTGAGCAACGGAACAATCACTCCATGATTTTAATTCCTGAAGTTTTAACAATACTTATTTTAAATCTGATTTTTATACTTTTTTCAGTAATTGCATTTTTTCTAAGTCTTAAAATCTTTCTAAAATGGGATATAAACTCTAACTCAACACTCCAATACACTTTAGAAAAACAGAGCTACTTAACAGCTACAATAATTAAATATATTTTCATCATAAAAGTACCACTCTTTCTCTTTTTCATCTTTACCTTAGACAAAATATCAAATATCTTAACAGGTGCAATGTGTGGTGCTGGAGTTGTAGACGCTACAGACTACGGAAACTACCTATTTGTTTTAAAGATTATCAACTTATATGTTTTTGCATACTGGTTAGCACTTCACGCTGAAGATATGAAACATGAGAACCAACCCTACACAAAAGCGAAATTTGGATTTTTCATCATTGCATTTTTTCTTTTTCTAAGTGAGATACTTGTCGAAGGCATTATGTTTGGCTCAATCGATTTAGATGAAATCGTAAGTTGTTGCGGAACGATATATTCAAGCTCTACAGGTTCATATATATCTCATATCTTTGCTATGAGTCCAACACTTTTACTTAGTATGTTTTATGGAAGCTTTACTCTTATTGTATTGTTTTACTTTTTAAAATGCAACTACGCGTTTGCAATTTCTAATATTTTTTTTATACTAATCTCTATCATTACTCTTATTACATTTTTTGGGACATATA
>JBDLHW010000167.1:0-4626 GCA_039715155.1 Campylobacterota bacterium
TGTATCGATGTTGCTTGTGCCCACTCTCCAAAGGTTGACCAAAACAAACGCTTTGCTCAGATGGTGAGAATAAGTATAATGCTTGATGATGGAGGGGGATGATCCTTCGTCTAAAACAGACAATCCCTATCTTGCGTTGCTTCAACGCAAGATAAAATGAAATATTCTATTTTATGTTATTAAAACGCGACTGATACTCTTCTCCATGTTTACATACAGGACACTCTTTAAGAGCTTTTTTACCATAGTGAATATGTCCGCATACTTCACAAATCCAAGCTTCTTCAGAATCTTCACTAACAAATTCAGCATCTGCTTCAAGTCTGGCTAAAAGCATTTTGTACATCTTCTCATGCTCAACTTCAACTTTACCTATATCGGTAAAAAGTTTTTTCGCCTCTTTATATCCCTCTTCTTTAGCAATCTTAGCGAAATCTGGATACATAGTTACATTTTCGTAACTCTCCCCATCAATCGCAATTTGGAGATTCTCTTTTGTGTTACCAAAACTATTCTCACTGCCACTCTCCATTCTATTCTTAAGAGCAAGTTCTAATTTTGCGTGTGCCTTCTCATTATTTGCTGCTCTAGCAAAATGTTCAGCTATATCTCTATAGCCCTCTTTTTGAGCTACTTTGGCAAAGTACTCATATTTATTTCTAGCTTGGGATTCACCCGCAAAGGCTTTCATCAAATTAACCATAGTTAAGTTCTCAGTTATCATCTCCATAGCTTCACCACAACAATGAAGCTCTCCACCACCCACACTTTGAACTTCTACTAAATTTCCACACTTGTTACATCTATATGATTCATACTGTCTCATTTTAAACTCCTGTATTGAATAAAAAATTGTACTCCAAATAAACTTAGAGGATAATTATTATCTTCTAATAAATTATTGTCTTATTAAAATTAAATGATAAAATTTCTCCTTTAAATAAAATTAGTGTATAATATCATTATGAATAATTATACTGAAATATTACGTCAACACAATTTAAAAGCAACACCGCAGAGGTTAGAGATAACAAATGCGCTCTACACTAGAGGTCATATAAGCATTGAAAAGCTGTATGATGTTATGCTAAAAAAGTTCACTTCTATATCACTAGCAACCATATACAAAAATATAAACCTGATGCTAGAAGCATCTTTTATCCAAGAAGTTAAAATTCCAAATGAGAAATCTGTATATGAACTAACAAAAGATACACATTCGCATATTGTTTGTGACTCATGTGGTGAAATAATGGATATCGAACTGAATTTAGACTCTATCATGTCAAATGCAGCAGAGAGTAGTAACTATAAAATAAACAAGAGCGATTTAATTCTCTCAGGAACTTGTAAAAACTGCCAATAAAATTTCTTTTTTAACATCCCCTCAGAACAATTTTTGTATAATCGCGGTATTAATCTTTCCAAGAAGGAATTACTATGCGTGGTTATAAAGTTTTTGCTGGTTCAGCAAGTGAAGAGTTTGCAAAAGAGGTTTGTCAACTTCTAGACGTTCCATTATCAAATGCCGATACTAAAAAATTCAGTGATGGTGAAATCTCCGTTCAAATCGCTGAGTCCGTTCGTGGTCGTGACGTATTTATAGTTCAATCGACTGGTGCTCCATCAAATGATAACCTAATGGAACTTCTCATAATGACAGATGCCCTAAAACGATCATCTGCTCAGAGTATTACTGCTGTTGTTCCTTACTACGGATACGCTAGACAAGACCGTAAAGCTGCTCCTCGTGTTCCAATTACTGCTAAACTTGTAGCAAATCTTTATGAGACAGCTGGAATTGACAGAGTTATAACTATCGACCTGCACGCTGGTCAGATTCAAGGATTCTTTGATATTCCAGTTGATAATCTTTATGGTTCTATCACTTTTGAGACTTACATCAAAAGTAAAAATCTTAAAAATCCAATCATCGCTTCTCCGGATATCGGTGGTGTTGCACGTGCTCGTTACTTTGCTAAACGTATGGGTTTAGAGATGGTTATCGTTGATAAACGCCGTGAAAAAGCAAACGAAGCAGAAGTAATGGGTATCATCGGTGATGTTGAGGGTAAAGATGTCATTATGATTGATGACATGGTTGATACAGCCGGAACAATGGTTAAAGCGGCAACTGCACTTAAAAACAAAGGTGCAACATCAGTTATGGCATGTGCTACACATGGTGTACTAAGTGGTAAAGCATATGAAAACCTGGACCATGGTGAGCTTGATGAGTTAATCATTACAAATACACTAGAGACAAAGCCACATAAAAAAATCAGAGTATTAACAGTTGCACCTCTTTTTGCTGAAGTAATCCGTCGTGTTTATCACAACGAGAGTGTTAACTCACTTTTTACATAGGAATATAATTGAAAAATATTAGAAACTTCTCCATTATCGCTCATATCGATCACGGAAAGAGTACATTAGCTGACCGTATCATTCAAGAGTGTGGTTCAGTTACTGAACGTGAAATGAGTACTCAGATGATGGATACTATGGATATCGAGCAAGAGCGTGGAATTACCATTAAGGCTCAATCTGTTAGACTTGATTATGTAAAAGATGGTGAGCACTATATACTTAACCTTATAGACACTCCGGGTCATGTTGATTTCTCTTACGAAGTTAGTAAATCCCTTGCTTCTTCTGATGGAGCCCTTCTAATAGTTGATGCTGCTCAAGGTGTTGAAGCGCAAACTATTGCAAATGTTTACTTAGCTCTGGACAATGACCTTGAACTTATTCCAGTTATCAACAAAATAGACCTTCCTGCTGCAGAGCCTGAAAGAGTTGCTGAAGAGATCGAAGAAGCTATCGGTATAGATGCAACTGATGCTTGTCTCATCTCAGCAAAAACTGGTATCGGGATTCGTGAGCTTATTGATTCTATTGTTGACAGAGTTCCCCCGCCTGTTGGAGACCCGGAAGCCACAACAAAGGCTATCATTTATGACTCATGGTTTGATACTTATTTAGGTGCTCTTGCCTTAGTGCGTGTTTTTGACGGTGAGATTAAAAAAGGTCAAAATATTAAACTCATGAGTAGTGGTGAAGAGCATCAAGTATTAGATTTAATGTATCCGCACCCTATGAAAAAGATTAAGACACCAGCTATTAAAACCGGTGAGATTGGAATTGTTGTTCTTGGTCTTAAAGAGGTAAGCGTAGTAAATGTTGGTGATACTATCACAGACACTAAAAATCCTACTGCCGAGCCTGTTGGTGACTATGAACCCGCAAAACCTTTTGTATTTGCAGGTATCTATCCTATAGACACAGATAAGTTTGAAGACCTTCGTGATGCACTGGATAAACTCAAGCTAAATGACTCTTCTCTATCTTTTGAACCTGAGACATCAGTAGCACTAGGCTTTGGCTTCCGTGTTGGTTTTCTTGGAATGCTTCATATGGAAGTTATTAAGGAGCGTTTAGAACGTGAGTATAACCTTGACCTTATTGCCTCTGCACCTTCAGTTATATATAATGTTTATTTAACAAATGGAGACATGGTAGAGGTTCAAAACCCATCTCAACTTCCACCTGTTCAGAAAATTGATAGAATTGAAGAGCCTTATGTAAGAGCAACTGTTATTACTCCTGCTGAGTATCTTGGAAATATCATCACTCTCCTGGTCTCTAAACGCGGTAATCAGACAAAAATGACTTACCTCAATGAAGATAGAGTTATGCTTGAATATGAGATTCCAATGAATGAAATCGTTATGGACTTTTATGACACACTCAAGTCTATCTCAAAAGGGTATGCTTCATTTGATTATGAGCCTATTGACTTTAAAGTGGGTGATTTGGTAAAACTTGACATTAAGGTAGCTGGTGAAGCTGTTGATGCTCTAAGCGTTGTAGTTCCACGTAATCAAGCACTTCCTCGCGGTCGTGTTTCAGTAAAAAATATGAAAGAGCTTATCCCTCGTCAACTATTTGAAGTTGCTGTTCAAGCCTCACTTGGTTCACAGATTATCGCACGTGAGACTGTAAAATCTATGGGTAAAAATGTTACTGCCAAGTGTTACGGTGGTGATATCACTCGTAAAAGAAAACTACTAGAGAAACAAAAAGCTGGTAAGAAACGTATGAAATCTATCGGAAAAGTGCAACTTCCTCAAGAGGCCTTTATGTCAGTTCTAAAGATGGACTAACTAGTTTTATTATGAAATGTATGATGTGTGAGAGCCTATCACTCACTCACATCTGCGACTCCTGTCAAGAGATATTCTTATCTCCTTCTCTCTACAAGCGTAAGATTTATAATAACATCGAAGTTATCTCATTTTATAAATACTCTGAGATAAAAAAGCTCCTCCATACAAAACATACTGATTTAGGCTACTATATCTACTCTATACTGGCAAAAAACAGTTTTAAAAGATTTGCAGATGGTTTTACATTTTCAGACCCTATATCTTCTGTAGCTATAGATGATAATATTTTAAGTGGATACTCTCATACAGCCTTGCTAAACAGAGAGTTAAAAAGCAAAGATATAAAACCTCTATTTAATAAGTTAAGAGCAAAGAACAGAATATCCTACTCTGGAGAGAGCAGAGAGTTTAGACTATTAAACCCCAGAGACTTTGAGTTAAAAAACTTTGACTCTAA
>JBDLHW010000168.1:0-4624 GCA_039715155.1 Campylobacterota bacterium
AGATACGGTGGATATTTGTCTCTCCATTTGAAACTAACGCTGCTAAAACAAGTGCACTTGAAGCTCTTAAATCTGTTGCCATAACATCTGTTCCACTGAGCTCTGTTTTTCCATTTACAGTGGCAGTGTGTCCGTTTAGTGTAATATCCGCACCCATACGCTGTAGTTCACTTACATGCATAAAACGGTTTTCAAACAGTTTTTCCTCTATGATTGAAACACCATCTGCTTGAGTTGCGAGAGCTAAAAACTGAGCTTGCATGTCTGTTGGAAATGCAGGGTACTCTTGAGTTACCAGTTTAACCGGTTTTATATTTTCTGCAGGATGAATCGTTATAGTATCTTCAGTTGTTGTAAATGTACTACCCATCTCTTCGAGTTTAGCAAGTACTGCTCCGAGGTGTTTAGGCTCGACATCTGTAAGAGTGATTTCTGATTTTGTTATTGCACCCGCACAGAGATATGTTCCCGCTTCAATACGATCAGGAATAACTGAAAACTCATCTATATCTACAAGTTTACCATTTGTTCCATGTACTGTAAGTATTGCAGTTCCGATACCGTCAATCTGTACACCACTAGCGTTTAAAACCTCACATAGTTGCACTACTTCAGGCTCTCTCGCTGCATTTGTAATAGTTGTGTTTCCATTTGCTAATGCTGCAGCCATTACTATGTTCGCTGTTCCGGTAACTGTGATCTTATCAAATATAATGTCACACCCTTTGAGTCCATTTGGAGTTCTGGCTTCGATATAACCAGCTTTAATCTCTATCACTGCACCCATCTGCTCTAAAGCTTTTAGGTGCAGATCGATTGGACGCTGACCGATTGCACAACCACCTGGAAGCGATACTTCACAGTGACCAAATCTGGCAAGTATTGGACCTAAAACAAGGATAGAAGCTCTCATCGTTTTTACGATGTCATAAGTAGCCTTTGTCTCAGTAAGTGTCGATGTGTCAACTACAACTCTGTCATCTAAAAAGTCACACTTTGCACCGAGATTTGAGAGAAGTTTTAGAAGAGTGTTTATGTCTGCAACGTGAGGCAGGTTTTTAATATTTACACTGTTCTTTGCCAAGATTGTCATAGCTATAAGAGGAAGAGACGCATTTTTAGCGCCAGAAATTTTTATTGTACCGTTTAGTGAATCAACACCCTGCGTTTTTAAGTAGTCCATAAGTCTCTTTACTGAAGTTGTTTTTTATTAAGTAATGCAATTATATCTTAATATGTTAACTAATTGGATTATTTAAAGTTATACTTTTTTTGATATAATTTTATATAAAAGTAAATCACGTATTTATAAAGGGTTTTTATCGATGAGTTCAGCACTGGATAGATTAAAAAACTTAACAAACAAAATCTCTAGTTATGAAGTGGCTAGAAAAGAGAACTTAAAAATATTAGAGAGTCTCTTTAGTGAGATAGGTATAAACGAGAAAGTAGATGTCTTTAATGATCTCTTTAATTTCAAAGCAATCAATCTCTCCGGTGCTTCACTCTTAGAGGATAGTTTAGGTGAGATAAAAGAGGGGAAATATCTGCAGGTTTTAGCGATAAGTTATGACAAAGAAGCGATTGTGAAGAGTAAAAATATATCTTTGGCATATTTTGGTAGAGCAGAGAGTGTTGATAGCGAACTCAAAGATAAGGTGGTGGAGTTTATTATACGTTATAGATTTGAGAAAAGTTTTATGACACTAGAGCATTATCATGGAATGCTGGAACCCTTTAGGAGAGTGAGTGAGTAGATTTTATTTTTCACTTTGGTTGCGATGGGCTACTAGATTAACTCTGTGCAGTATAGCATTTGCATCTATTTTATCAATTTTTGTAACTATTTTTATCTATATAAGTCAAGGGATGCCAACACATAGCAGTGAAGTCTATGCTGCCCTTGCTCAAGTATTTGTTTTTTGGTTTGTAGTTTTATGGAACTTTACACTTTTGATAGCTCTTTTTAGAAGTTTGAAATATATTTTTAACAGCTGCCACAGTGGCTATAAACTTCAGCTGCTTAGTTGTTCAAAAGAGGGTGAAAGTGAAGTTATAGATTTTATAGGTTACGGTGATTTGCTAAAAGTTTGGAGAAAGTGGTTCATGCTTATAATTTGGCTTGTTGGCGCACAGATGATTTTTGCACTAATATTGACAAAACTCTTTAGCTCATATGACAGTATATTTGAGTGGTTTAATATCTATATTTTATATGCTTTTATCTTAGTTGGCGGATATTTTTCATTTATACTTTTAATTAGCAGGTGTAAAAAAGTAAAGATTGTCAAATGTTGATTTTCATAGATATCGAGACTACAGGGCTCGAACGTGAGGATAAGATCTGTTCTATTGCTCTTATAGTAGTTGATGAGAAAGATATCAGTTATAAATATGAACTTGTAAACGAGGGGAAAAAGATACCTCCAAAGGCCTCTAGTATTCATCACCTTACAAATGAGATGATAAAAGAAAAGAGTGCGTTTAAAGAGAGTGAGATATATAAATTTCTACAAGAGAACAATAGTGAAAAAAACACTCTTGTAGCACATAATATTAAGTTTGATTTAGAAAAACTTTCATCTTCTGGAGTTATTTGGAAAGGCGATGTAATAGATACTCTTAGAGTGACAAAACATCTTATCCCGGAGTGTGAGCTTTTCTCTCTGCAGGTTTTAAGATATGAGTTAAAGCTTTATAGAGATGAAGAAAAAGAGAAAATAGAGCTTGGAATTAAAGATGCTTTACTTGCACATAATGCACTGAGTGATGCTTTGGTGGTAAAACTGCTTTTTAACTCTTTAGAAGAGTTGGCAACACAAGAAAAGATGAAAGAGTTAAGCTTTCAAAATGTTTTACTTCAAAAGTTTGATTTTGGAAAGCATAGTGGAAAGTATATTGAAGAGGTCGCAATGAGTGATAGAGGCTATCTTGAGTGGATGCTTCATAGTGTTACAGATTTAGATGAAGATTTAAGATATAGTATAAATTACTATTTAGAGGGGTAAGTATGAAAGTAGCAGTAGAGTGTCAGTCACCTCTTTTACAGAAGTCATTAGAGCTTTTTTTAGCTAACTATTTAAGTTCGCTCAAGCAGTGTGATATTGTAGTCCGAGATATTGAGTGTCTGAATGATGAGCGATGTTTTTATGTCTCAAACAAGTCAAACGCAGACCTGGTAAAACCGTTTTCAAAATCGCAGTTAATTATAGCATTAGAGAAGAGATATGAAGAGTTAAAAGAGGATGAACCAGTAGAAGCTTCAGAGGAGATAGTAGAGAGTGAGTCTATGGACTTTGAGATTTTAGAAAAACGTATAGAGTTTTTAACAAAAGAGTACCAAGATAACATATTAAGAGCAGTAAAAGCATTTTATGAAAAGTAACTCTAAAAAACTAACAAAGAAAATTATCTCTGGAAAGTTCAAAGGCAGAGTCTTGACTCTTCCATCAAAAGTAACGACAAGGAGCTCAAAAGCTATAGTTCTAGAGTCATTTTTTAACACTCTTCAGTTTGATATTATAGATTCGACTTTTGTTGAGGTCTTCTCAGGGAGTGGTTCTATCGGTCTTGAAGCTTTAAGTCGCGGTGCAGGAGAGATTGTGTTTATGGAAAAAGATAGAGATGCTCTACGTACTTTAAAGGCAAATATCTCTCTGACTGACCCAAGTTCATGTGAAGTCTTTAGCGGAGATAGCTTCGAGAATATAAACGCAGTAGTAAAAACTCTTAAGAAGAAAAATGAAGAGGCGTACTTCTATATAGACCCGCCATTCAGCATACGTGAGGGTATGGAGGATATCTACGATAAAATGATGAATCTTATCAGCTCACTACCCGAGGAAGTTGTGAAATTAATCATAATAGAGCATATGAGTGGTTTAGAGATTCCAGAAACTTTAGGTGCTTATAGGATAATAAAATCTAAAAAATTTGGAAATACTACGCTTACATACCTAAACGCAGAGTAAATTGGAATAGAACTTGCTAATTCTTGAGTAATTCAAGGAAGTTGCAATGAAATATTTTTTACTCTTTTTACTTTTTATATCTACTCTTTATGCTACAAAGATAAATGACGTATCAAATATAGTCGGAGTACGTGAGAATCAGATTATCGGTTACTCATTAGTTGTTGGTCTTAAAAAGACTGGTGATGGAACAACTTCAAAGTTCACACTTCAGTCAATAGCAAACATGTTAAAGTCTATGGATATTGATATGAAACCAATCGATATCAAATCAAAAAATGTTGCAGCAGTTGTTGTAACTGCGACTATGAAGCCTTTTGCAAGACAGGGTGATATGTTTGATGTATCTGTATCTTCAATCGGTGATGCAAAATCATTAGAGGGTGGTACACTTCTTATGACTCCATTGAAAGGTGTTGATGGAAAGATTTACGCTCTGGCACAAGGTGCTATAAGTATCGGTGGACGTAATGTTAGAGGAGCCGGTGCGGAGACACATCCGACTACGGGTATGGTTTTTCAAGGTGGATTTATAGAGCGTGAGATAAATATTGACCTCTATCATCAAGAGTACGCAACACTTTCACTTAAAGAGTCAGGTTTTAAAAACGCAGTTTCAGTACAAAAAGCTATAAATGAGTTTTATAATACTC
>JBDLHW010000169.1:0-4620 GCA_039715155.1 Campylobacterota bacterium
TGTTTAGAGAGTTGGCGAAGGACCTTTGCAACACTCATAGACTCTTCACCACTCAAGTTTGCATCTATCTCATCAAGCATTAAAACACCGCCATTTTGATTCATAAACTCAGATTTCAGAGCAAGAATAGCTAAACGCAATCTGTTAAACTCCCCCGTGCTTATTTTCGAGAGTTCTGTTTCATTGAGTTTTATAGAGAGTTCATCCGCTCCAAGCACTCCATATTCAACATTTTTTAGTACTACTTCTGCATCCCTTAAATATAAAGCATGAAGATATCCATTTAAATTTTTCTCAAATGTAGGAAGTTCTGCTTTTCTTGCCTTAGTGAGCTCAGTTGCCATCTCTTCAACATCCTCAGCCAGTTTTGCATATCTTACTTCTAAGTCACCCTTTGTAATCTCTATATTCTCATATTTTGCAAGTTCTATTTTCTTTTGCTCTTTATACTCTAAAGCCTCTTCTATGCTTCCATATCTACGCTTAAGCCCACTAAGCTCTTCTATACGGTTTAGCACATCCTCAACATCTACTTCATCAAGTGCCGAAAACCTCTCCTCTGCACTATCTAAAACAGCCCTTAGCTCATTCATAGCATCATCAAAAAAAGCACTCTCACTCTCTAGGCTTCCAAGAGCGCTTGAGACATGGTGTTCAAAATTAAATATCTCATTTGCAGCAGATATATGCTCTAGTACTTTCTCTTTTTTTGACAACTCTTTTTTGATATTTAAAAGCTCTTCATCCTCACCTGCACTTGGATTTATCTCTTGTATTTTTTTTATCTCAAAGGCAGCAAACTCTTTAAGTTCAACAATCTTCTTCTCTTCCTCTTCTATAACTTGCAGTTCATGCTTTGTCCACTGATACTCTGTGAAGAGCTCTTTATAGGCAGTTTTGAGTTGGAGCATCTTTTTAGACTTTGCTTCTATTCTGTCATCTAAAATATTTAGTAAGTTCACATTTTCAAAATCACTAAAATCCTTTAAACTCAAATGTCTTAAATATTTAGATGCAACAGACCCAATAGCCTTACGTGAGAGACTCTGATTGTTTACAAAGTAACGAGACTTCTCTTTTTTAATATGCTTAAAGACATTAATATCATCATTTTCTATGCCTGTCTCATCTGCGTCTATATCCCAAGTGACACTAGACTCACAAAGAGCCGCCTCACAAGAAGCCCCACCCAAAGAGGAGAGTATAGAGTTCATAAGTATGGACTTTCCACTACCACTCGGACCGGTAAACACCACAAGTCCCGTAGATAAGTTAAGCTCACTCTCTCTAAAACTAAGATAATCTTTTAAGTAAAATCTCTCTATCATTTTCTTTCCTCTTTGTTTATAATGAGTAATTCTATATAAGATTTAGGAATTATAATAAAAATATAGCAAATTGACATATTTTTATTTATTTCAAATTTTTACATATAAAAGCCTTAACAGTCATTTGTATTAATCAAGGTTTCTTTATATGTTTAGTTAACATCATGATTAGTTAATCGTTATTCAGTCCAAAACTCCAAAAAATTTCTAAAAAATATACTCTTTTTTATACTGAAGTGGTTACAATCATAGTAATATATCTAAATAAAGTGGAGACAATATGAATAGTTGCGACACTATGGGATGGATGGATGTTTACTCTTTAGGTGACAATAAAGTAGATGTTGAACATAAAAAACTCTTTGATCTCGCTGTTATGATCGAGCACTCTAAAGAGGACGGGTACCAACTTGAAAAAGCTGTCAAAGAGCTTGTCAAGTATACCAAGTTTCATTTCCGAAGTGAAGAGAACTATATGCGGGAATTACAATATGACAAATTAGAAGAACATATTTATATACATCAGCAGATAGTTGAATCCTTAAATCAGATTATAGAAGATATACCTCACAATTCTCATCAAAAGACTTATGAACTGATATACGATTTTATAAAAAATGCTCTAGTACAACACATTATTATAGAAGATAAGAAACTACAGCATTTTAAACGTAATAAACTTGGGCTTCGATCTATGTTTACGTGGAAAGATACTTACAAATTAAACCAAGAGATGATAGATGATGAACATCGAAAACTCTTCAGGATTGCTTTAAAAGCTTTAAAGTATAAAACTGATTCAGATCTAAAAGTTCATATTAGACAAATAATCATAGAACTAAATGACTATATGAAAGAGCATTTTATGCATGAAGAAGACTTTATGCAGTCTATCGGGTACCCTGGATTGGAAGAACACAAAGTTTTGCACCAAGGCATCATAGATCAAATTAATGAATTGATAAACAATATTACATCAATGAGTCTTATTGAATTTGAAAAAATACTGTTGACATATATCGATATATGGTTAGTAAATCATATAATCTTTGAAGATAAGAAGATTATGTGTTATTGTGAAGATACTAAGCGTGAGGATGAAGATGATGAGGAATCAACAATCTCTCTAACAACTTGTAAACAATTTAACAGAAAATTGGGCTAAAGCTAACAAGTACTAGAAAAGAAATAAGTAGCTATATAAAAATATGGAGATTCTAAGAAAATGAAAAATCCAAACCGTGAAACAGTTTCAAAATTAGAAGACCTCCCAAATATCGGTAAAAAAATGGCAAGTCACTTGGAAATAGCTGGCATCAAAACTCCTCAATCTCTAATAGGTAAAGATGCTTTCGCCCTGTATGATAAACTATGTAAAAAAACTAATAAAACATTTGACCCTTGCGTAATAGATGTATTTATGTCAGTTATAGACTTCATGGAAGGTGGAACACCCAAGGCTTGGTGGAAGTTTACAAGTGAACGCAAAAAACTTTCACTTACTATTTAAATCTAATTTCATCTAAAACCTAACAAAATTAGTTTGGATCTTGAGATACTCTTTACGACTGATTTTGTTCCCACAACCTTTTGCTAAGTCTAGTCATCTCACTAGAACATTTGAAATTTTCACTTGGAAAAATATCAGTAAAACTTTTACTTAAAAGCTCTTGTTCCCTTTTACTACACACATCTCCTGAAACTTCACTGTTTCTTGGAAGAAAAATCTCACCCTGTGTACTTAGTTTGGCTAAAAACCATAAAGATAAGAAGTCTGGACTGTATCCGTTTAAAATCCCTTTACTAAAGAATTCAAACTCTTCGTATTCACTCTGCTCAAACTCCTCTATTATCACCTCTAAAAAGCTGTTCACTGCCTCTTTAGGAACTATAACGTTCAAACACCTTGCTATACTCTGTCCAAGACTATACTCTCCTCCAAGATAAATTTTTGCAGCTTCTTGATGAGGCCCGTAAGAGCTTGTATGCATACTCAGCAGACCAATATCACAATGCTGATGTTTTCCGCACCCTTTTGTACATCCAGAAAACCCAACTACTATCTTATGCTTTTCTATAAGCGCTAAAGGAAGAAAGCGTGTATCATCTTTTACATGCCAAAAGGAGAAGATACAGTGTTCATTCCCTGCACAGGCAGAAATAGTTGAGAGTCTGCGAGGATTTTCAAAGGGAGCTACAGGAGTCTTAAGTCCTAAAAAGTATATCTGCTGATCAATTCCCAAGCGCACCTCAGCCTTATGCTCACTGGCAAACTCTGAAAGCTTTATGAAGGTATCTGCATCTACACGTGCAAAATCTGTATGATACACATAGACATAAGTCTTATCTTTAAAATGTACCGGAGCTCTTCTGTCGTACTTTTCTAAAAGTGAATCCCCTGCATTTTGATACTCTAGGCTGTGCTCTTTATCTATAAGTTTTTTAACACCCTCTATCCCCTCTTTTTTAATCCAGTGAAAGAGTCTCGTTTTACCTCGGACTGCTCTTGAACCATGAAGATGAAAGGCTTCAACGACTGCTATAAAATACTCCACAACCTGACTCGGTTTTAAAAATATATCTGCGTCCTGGGCAATCTCTGAGTTTTTTCCTCCAAGATAGACATTAAATCCCTTGACGCCATCTTTTTGTGCTAAAGCGAAAAAGAGATCATTTGAAAAAAGGGAACCAAGGTTTGCTCTATTTCCACTGATACCTACAGATACTCTTCTAGGGAGCATTCCTACAAACCTTGGTTTGTTTAAGATATACTCCTGCATCTGCTCTATATAGGGGTAGACCTCTATCTCTGCATAAGTTCCTACACCATCATAGACATCAGTAACAATGTTTCTTACATTATCCCCTAAGGTCTGCCAGGTTGATATGCCGTTTTCATTGAGCTCTTTCCATGCAGACAAAACAGTATCTGCAGAGAGTCCATGGAGCTGCATCTGGGCACGTACAGTTAGGATAATCTCTAATTCGTAACGCTTGACAAGGTCTGCAATAAACAGGAGTTGCTCAGTTGAGATACGTCCTGCATTAAACCTAAGTCTAAGTATAAACATATCCTCCTCTGCCTCGTGATTATATATACCTGCGTCTTGAAGATAAGCTCTATCATCATCACTAATAAAGTCAAAGTATATACTTTCTATATTTTGTAAATACTCATAGGGGGTCAGTGCAACCTTATTACGTTCTCGCCAATTTAATTTTTCTTCGTTCATAATATGCAAGTATACTACAAGAGTACTAGGTATATCATGACCTCTATCAATAAGGATAA
>JBDLHW010000017.1:0-16787 GCA_039715155.1 Campylobacterota bacterium
GTATTAAGATTATTACAATAGTAATAATCTTTACGTTTTTATAAAGTGTCAAAGATTTTCTTTGGCACTTTGCTCCTTATATTCTATTTTTTATGAACTCTTTTAGAGCATTTTCATAAATACTCTCAGTGTCCAAAAGCTCTTTTACAATTAACCTGTCTATTTTTTCTAAATGTTGTTTTTCATTTTTTATATTTTTTGAGTTTAATAAATCTGTTAACATTGGCAAAGAATACCTAATAAAATAGTCACATAAAACAGTTAAGTTTACGGACTCTCTATTATTCATAGTTAGTATCTTTGATATAAATGCATAGAAATGTTTTAGATAGTCATGTGTATTTGTATAAGTAATATTTTTTTTATATTTTAGTATTATATTTTTAAGTACTAAAGCATTTTCAAGTCGATTTTTTATAGAAGTAGCATCTTTTTTATCCAGTTTACTGGTTGAGTTCTTCTTAAAAACTTCTTTTATCTCTTTATTCAAAGCTATTTTATCTATATCTTCATAGTTTTGATTATCTACAAAAGTACTAGTTACAGCTTCAGACATCTCAATATATGCTCCATCACTAAGATTAAAGATATTTTGCTCTTTGGATTTCACTTGTGGTATAAATATTTGTAGCGCTTGAATAGATGTTTTAAATAATGAAGTTGTATATACTGTATCTGTAAAGTTTCCAGGAACTGAAAGTATATTTTTCCTAATTCCCATCTCTTGTGAAATTTCATCTTTTTTATCTAAATCAATGGCTGTATTATATTTATGAGTAGAAGAGTGGGTTAAGCCTGTTTTTTGATCAAGAGCTAAATCAAGGCCAAGTATATAGGTGTTTGTTGTATTAAAAAGCAGGGATAAAAGTAGAGAAAAAGAGCCAACGCATGGAGTTGATATTGAATTATAACTATCAACATAATCTGTATCTAACTGATAGTAAAAAATCTGCTCTTTTGTAAAAAGTTCTCTTAATTTTGGTGGAGAAATAGGACTTAAAACAGCAAGTGTATCTTTTAAAAACAGTTTAGTGTCAACTTCCTCTAAGTGGACTAAAGAGGCTTCAAAACCATCTATATGAACTATAATATCCGGTTTTATATTTTCTGAATAAAGAGTTTTTAAAACGGCAGAGACTGCAATTATTATAAATTTTTTATGATTGTTTTTTATAAATTCAATATTTTTTTGAAATGACGGACCAGCCGTAAGTACTAAAACAGGTTTACTTGTAAATAGAGTATTATTAAGATGCTTACTTATATTTATAATACTATAGTCATCATTCATATATTCAAGCGGACGGATATAGTTTTTGAGCATAGTTTTATATGGAAATGTTACGAATGGCTGTGTTGAAAGAGTATTTTGTATATCTTTTAATCTAATTTTTGAGTGTGATGGGAAGTGAGAGTATTTTAAATATCTATTTTCGTGAAGAGAATGGTTTAAATAATTTATAAATATTTTTGAAAAATGGCGAGTATCGCTTGCGATTGCAAAAAATAATTTAGTTTTCTCTCCAAGTTTATAGTATTTAGTTGTGAACATGGAGAGTCTAAAGAGTTCAATATCATCTTCTACTATAAGATACTCATGTGCATGTATTTTTTTGTGTATATGTTCAATATGTAGACCCAAACCTACACCAATAAAGATATATTTATGAATATATTTCATCTCATCATCTCTTTTGCTATGTTCTATATAATAGTTCATAATGGGGAATACCCCTTGTGCTCCTATCTCTTTGTCAATTAAGTTTTTTTGCTTTTCCTTTGAGTAGTTTTGGATTGGAAAGCCTTCAAAAGTAAAAGAGTCTTTTTTATAGTTTACTCTATTAGTAAGTTCTTCAGAGATGTGATTACTATCACCAGAATATAGGTAATAGCCACTACGCAACTCTTTAATATCAAAGTATGTGTCCAAGTACTCTAAGTCATAGTTGGCTACAATGGTTTGGTTTTCCAATTGAGCATTAAACGCTAAAATTTGCTTTGACAAGGTTTTGTGTTCTTTAGCAAAATAGTCTAGATTTTTTTCATATGTCTCTATTGCAATTTCTTCGATCGATCTCATTTATAGCCTTTTTTCCTCAAGTTTTGTTTGAATTGAGTTATGATAATAGTCTACCATCTCAAGTAGATGTTTTGTTAGTAAGTGATTTATCTCTTTGTAATCAATATCTGTTTGTTCTTGGGTATTGTAAAAATCAAATATGTAGCTTAAGATATATCTTAAGTATGTATCAATAACACGATTTATTTCATGCTCTTTAATGTCATGTATCAGTGTGATAGCAGAAGAGAATTTTTCCAAATTATTTAAAAGCTCATCTACAGCAAATAGTTGCGTATTTTGTAAAGTAAGAATAGTTTCATGCAATTTTTCAGAGTG
Source organism: Campylobacterota bacterium (assembly GCA_039715155.1). Lineage (GTDB taxonomy): Bacteria > Campylobacterota > Campylobacteria > Campylobacterales > Sulfurimonadaceae > Sulfurimonas. The sequence continues at coordinate 2,399 of JBDLHW010000017.1, forward strand.
TAATAGCTTGCTTTTAAGTCTTTTTTCATCTTCTATCTCAAGATTTGAAGATGAGTATTTATCACATAGTTGTTGTAGGCAATTTAACTCAATGTTATTTGTCTGCTTAGTTGTTTTTATATCTTTAATATTTGTAGGTATCGTCTCTTTAAATTTCGCACCATCACTAAGATTGTATATTAACTGATTCTCTTGTTTCCGTAGTTGTGTAGAGTAGTTGATTGTGTCTATAGAACTTTTAAAGTGTGGAGTAGTTAACACATTCTCGTGTAAATTCCCCTCTACGTTAAAAAGGCTGTCTTTATAGGTCATTAGAGAGTTTTCAAATGCATTTTCCTTGAGTTCAAGGGTCTTTACGTATTCATGTGAGTCTGAGTGAGTCTTACCAGTTGCGTTGTCAATTGATAAATCTAATCCTAACAAATATAGATTTTTTACTTTTAATGTTAGCATAAGTTGATATGTAAGCGAGCCGATACAAGGTGCCGAAGCTTTCAGAGAGTCTTTTTTGTAATTTGTACCAGTTTCAAAAAAGAACAACTGTTCTTTTTTGAACTTTGAAGTGATTTTTGTAGGTGTTCTAGATGAAAAAACACAGATAGAGTTTTTGATAAAATCAAATGAATTTACTTTCTCAAAATGTACAGTTGCCCCATCAAAAGCATCAAGATGGGTAATTATATCTGGAGAGATTTTCTCTTTTTCTAAATATGATAATGTTGCTGATAAGGCAACAACTATATAGTTATTATGGTTTTGTTTTAACCACTCTATATTTTTTTGTAAAGAGGGACCTGCAGCTACCAGTAAAAAGGGTTTATTGTCTAAAATTTCATCTGAAAATTCTAGAGTATCGTTTAAAAATTTATAATTATCAAAAATATAATCAAGAGGTTTAATATATTGGGTTAAAAGAGAATTGTAAAAGAAAAGAGAGTGTGATTGAGAAGTTATAGCTATGTGGAACTGTTTACGCTTATCATCACTATGATTTAACATCTGAAAAAATTTAAGATAGTGGTTGTAGTAATATTTAGTTTTTAAAAATAGATCTGCACTATTTAAAAATTCATCATTAACCTCAAATATTGAAAAGATGATAGTTGCTTTTGTTGCTATATTTTGGTAGTTTACAGTAAATAAAGATAATCTAAAAAGTTCTAAATCATCTTCAATAATAAAATAAACTTTTGATGAAATTTTTTTATGAATTGTATCTATATGTAAACCGAGACCAGTTCCAAAAAAAATAAATTTATCTATGGACTTTAATGTTTTATTCTCCTGATGATTTTTTTGAGTATAGTGAATAATTGGAGCAAATCCACTCATGTGATGTTCAAGTAGTGGTTCCGCACTGTATTTTTTTAAATCATTGTCCGAAATTTTTTGTTGATGAAATCCTAAGAAAAGGTTGTCATTCAATTCATGATCTACACTTTTAGCTGTTTGAGTTGCATATTTGGAAGATTTTTTATTGTAGAGGTAGTTTTGAGTGTTTTTTTCAAGTACATCAAAGTTGTTGTTTTCATATACTAATTCATATCTTTCTTTATAGTGCCCTTGTTCTATAGCACTGTCTAATGAAGAGAGTTTTAAAAACAGTTCTTTATGGTTAGCTTGAATATAGGATATGTTTGCATTGAAATTTTTTGTTATATGTTCGTTAATATTTTGCATTATTATTCTTAGCTATAGGATGTTTTACATACTTAAAAAGCAAAAACAGTACCATTAAATTTTAATAAATTCAACTAAATAAATTACACAATTCGTCGATTTACTAGTTAAGAAATAATATAATGGTGAAAGATTATTTATTAAAAAGGATTTGTCATGGGTATCAGTTCATTAGGTGTCGGTTCGAGCATATTAACGCAGGACGTTTTAGATCAGTTGCGCGCTGCGGATGAAGGCAGTTTAATCACGCCGATAGATTTAAGTTTAGCTGCTGAAGGTGATAAGAAGGATGCGCTAGGGCTTATTGATGCAACGATGACAAACTTAATAGACAGTATTAATGAGATAAAAAGTCATGGTCTTTTTGATGAAAGAGAAACTGAAGTAAGCGGTACTGCTGTTGAGGTTACTGCTGCTGCAAATAGTGATATTCAAGATTTTACTTTGAGTGTTACAACTTTAGCTACAAAACAGATAGAAGAGTCAGGTGCTTTTACTTCTAGCACAGAACTTATTGCGAATGCAGCAGGAACGATGAATCTAAATATTGATGGTCAAGACTTTACAATTAATTATGATGAGACAACAACTATAACTGATCTGAAAAACTTAATAAATGATGTTGCAGGTGATAAAGTTGATGCTACAATTGTTCAGATAAATAGTGGAGAGTTTCGTTTATTTGTTAGTTCTGTTGATACCGGGACAACACAAGACATTACAATGACTGACAATAGTGCCCAACTCAAGGATGCTCGTGTGACTACAGAGATGACTGCTATTCAAAGTGGTGTAAATGCTGCATTTACATTTAATGGACAGGCTATAACACGAACAAGTAATAATGTAGACGATTTAATTGTAGGGCTAGATATTACACTTAAAGAAGTTGGAACATCGGTTGTAAGTGTATCTCAGAATCGTGACAATATAATGGATAAATTTGATAGCTTTGTTGAAAAGTATAATTCTGCAATTCATGAGTTAGATAAAATGACAATGGCAAGTACAGATAGTGAAGAGAGAGGAATCTTTTCTGGAGAAAGTACTATTAAAAATATGAAAAGAACAATTGAAAATATAGTTTCTACGATAGGTGGTGGAGTAGGTTCTATTGCTGATTATGGCTTTGAAATTGATAAAGATGGAGTAATGACACTAGACAAAGATGTTTTAAATACAAAATTAGATGATGATACAACAAACGTTGAGGCATTTTTTGCAGGGGGTACTTTTGATAATGGTGATGGAACTACTACGGATGTAGAAGGTGCTTTTACAGAATTTTCAGTAGTTATAGAAGGATATACCAAGTACAATGCAACACTTGATCAGTTCAAAAATTCTATTACCGATAGAATCTCCTCTTTGGAAGATAAGAAGGTAAGTGCGACAGAGAGGCTTGATGCCAAATATGAAATCATGGCAAAACAGTATGCTGCATATGATTTAATGATAAGCAAAATTAACTCTGCATCATCAATGTTTGTACAGATGGCGAATGCTCAAATGGCAGCTTCAAATAACTAAATTTTTAAGATAAAATACTAAAGAAAAGACCCAGATTGTCGATGTGTTTAGTATGAAAGAAACTAACAAAGATGTTGAAAAAGGATTTGAAATGTATGGTAGTATTGCTCATAATATTTATGCACAAAATAATGTAGGGATAGAGTCTCCGTCCAAGTTGATAGAGATGTTGTATGAGGGCATCCTTCGTTTTAACGCTCAAGCAAAAAAGGCTGTAAAAGATGCTGATGTTGAGAAAAGAGTTTACTGGACAAATCGTTCTATAGCGATTATCACGGAACTCATTTCTGTGTTAGACCATGAGCAGTCCGGTGATATGAGTGAATACTTAGAAGGTCTCTATAATTATGAAATTCAGCTCTTAACGATTGCTGGGTCAGAGAATAATGTAGAAAAACTAGATGAGTGTAGCGGTGTTTTTAAGACTCTTTTAGAAGCATGGAGAGAGACCACAGATGTGGCTAACTAATCTAAAAATAGCTATAGTTGAGAAAAATACAGACAGATTAAATGAGTTGATGGATGATATTCCTCAACTTGAAAAAAGAGAGGATATCGAACAGGCTATTTATCTTCTAAAAGAGGCGACAGAACTTGTAATGAGTCTTCAAGATGAGACTTCTATTTCGATGAAGCAGATGAAAAAAAACATAGACTTTTTAAAATCTACTGAACATAAAACTTCAAACAGACTAGATATTAAATCATAACTTCCTTACTTCTTCTTAGAAATTCCAAACTTCAGACTTCTTATCGTGTAGTCACTAATAACTGCACCTTTTCTCATACTGAGTATATGCTCAACAGCATCTGCGATATCAGTACATAAAAGTTTTTCATCCTCTTTGGAGCTTGTCTCAAAACGCAGCTCATCATAAAAACTACTCTCTGTCATATCTGGATTTATATTTGTAATGCTCAGTCCGCTTTTTCTTGTCTCTTCAAAAAGTGAGTCTGAAAATGCTTTGAGCCCTGCTTTTGTAGCACTGTATACTCCGGCAAACTTACTCGCTTTTATCGCCTCTATAGAGTTTATGTTGATGAGGTAGCCGTCACTCTTCTTCAAGTCCCTGAGTGCAGTGTTCGTTAAAAGCATAGGCGCTGTCAGATTTAAAAAAGTCATATCGGTTATAGTCTTTGTGTTTAACTCTTCATGGGGTTCAAACCTCCCAAAACCAGCTGCGTTTATGAGGATGAAAACATTCTCTTTTTTTAAACTTTCACACAATTTAAGAGTCTCTTTTTCATCTGACAGGTCAGCTTGCACTGCTCTAAACGCAGATGAGTTAAAATGCTCACGTGAGATAGTTCTGCTTATACCGATAACTTCATATTCTAAAGAGAGCAGTTTCTCACATATCGCTTTTCCTATCCCGCTACTCGCACCTGTTACAACTGCTACTCGCATTTATATCCCTTCTGCTATACTTCTTCTATGAAAAATATTTATATAACTGATCTAGACCATACATTTTTGAGAAATGATTTATCTGTAAGTGATTATACTAAAAGTATCTGGAATGCAAAAGCAGATGACTCTATTTTGAGTGTTGCGACTGCTAGAACTTACAAAAAAACAGCACAGTTTCTGAGTGATGTCCATATTAATGCACCGATGATTTTACTTGATGGTGCCCTTATTGCAACAATGGATAAGAAGATTATTGACACCAAGTTTATAAGTAAAGATATAGCAGACAGTATTATAGATGAGGGCGGAAAGTTTGGAATTTATCCTTTCATCCTGGCTCTAGCAGACAGCAGTCTCAATGAAGCCTTTTTATACTCTGACATCTGTAATGAAGATCAGAAAAAAGTACTGACTCGTTATGCTAAAGATGATAATCTGAAAGAGTGTAAAAATATCAGAGCGATGGATGATAACTTCAAAATAGTCTACATGGGTGAAGAGAGTCTGCTCAGAGAGCTGGCTAAACATATAGAAGATATTTTTGGAGATGAACTCAAATACATTCTTGCCCCTGAAGCTTATATAGGTTGCTACTTTCTAACAATACTGCATAAAAACGCAGATAAGTCACATGGTATAAAGAGTGTTAGTGAGTATGTAGGTTTTGATTTAAACAGACTTACTGTATTTGGAGATAACTTTAACGATGTAGGCATGTTTGAGTTGGCTGGAAAATCAGTTGCAATGGCAAACGCACAAGATGGTGTCAAACTTCAAGCTGATATCATACTACCGCACTCAAACGATGAAGATGGTGTTGCAAAATATTTACAAGGATTGAAAGATGTACAAAAAGTCTAGTCTTATACCTATGGTAATCATAGGGATTCTGTTTTTTATATTTGGTTTTGTGACATGGCTTAACGGCTCACTTATTCCTTTTTTAAAGTTGATTCTGGATCTCAATGAGTTTGAAGCACTCTTTGTGACTTTTGCTTTTTATATAGCCTATACAGTCATGGCGCTGCCGATGGCTCACGTGCTGGAGAGAACAGGGTACAAAAATGGAATGGCCTTAGGTCTTGGAGTTATGGTCTTAGGAAGTCTCTGCTTTATACCGGCTGCTACCGAGGCTGATTATGCACTCTTTTTAGTGGCACTTTTTACCTTAGGGACAGGTCTGACTATACTTCAAACTGCCTCAAATCCATACATAGTTTTACTCGGACCGATAGAGAGTGCTGCTATGCGAATAAGTATAATGGGGCTTATAAACAAAGGTGCAGGAGTACTTGCTCCACTTCTCTTTACGGCTTTTATTTTCTCAGGAATCGGTTCGAGTGAAAATTTAACACAGGTAGAGATAGACTCTTTAGCAGAACGCTTAGCAAAGCCATATATAATTATGGCATTTATTCTTGCTGCTTTAGTGGCGCTTATAAAGTTCTCAGCACTTCCTGATTTGGAGTTTGAGAGTGATGATTATGATAGAGATACTATTCTGCACTTTCCACGTGTTGTACTTGGAGCAATAGCACTCTTCTTTTATGTAGGGATAGAGGTAATAGCGGGAGATACTATAGGGCTTTATGCTCAAACTCTTGGTGTTGCAAACGCGACTGCATTGACCTCGTATACCATGGCCTTTATGGTTATAGGTTATATTGTCGGTGTTGCATTTATACCTAAGCTCTTTTCACAGGAAAAAGCTCTTATAGGCTCATCTGTTATTGGGATTATACTTTTAGTGGGAGTTGCCTTTAGTTCTAGCACAAGTCACACTGTCTCGGAGTTTTTATGGGGCTGGAGTGGAGTTGCTACGCTTCCAGACACTATAACCTTTGTAGCTCTTCTTGGTCTGGCAAATGCACTTGTCTGGCCGACTATCTGGCCTCTGGCACTTGAAGGACTTGGAAAGCATACAGCAAAAGGGAGTGCACTTCTCATCATGGCAATTGCAGGTGGAGCTATTTTACCTCTTGTCTTTGGAAAACTCTCTCACGTGAGCGGTAATATGCAGGAGACATACCTCTATGGAATTATCTGTTATCTGTTTATTCTTTTATACGCTATTAAGGGGCATAAAATAAGCTCTTGGAAATCCAGTGACAACGCTTAAAAAGCTTTCTAATGGATTTGAGTATATAGAGATAGAGAATAGCTCTGCAAGAGCAAAAATAGCACTTCAAGGTGCTCATGTTTTTGAGTATGAGCGTAAGGGTGAAGATGAGCTCTTTTGGCTGAGTGAGATTAGCGACTTTGAAAGAGGCAAAGCGATAAGAGGCGGAGTTCCAATATGTTGGCCATCTTTTGGCATGAATAATCCGGAGTTGCCGCAACACGGTTTTGCAAGAACTTCACTCTTTAAATGTACCTCACGTGAGGATGTAGATGCAGATACAACAGAAGTTGAATTACGTTTAACTCACTCTGAAGAGTCTTTAAAACTATGGAATTATAAATATGAACTAGTTTTAAAAGTGACTATATCTGATAAATTAGCTATAGAATTAAAAACAATAAACAGAGATGAAAAAGAGTTTAAACTAACGCAAGCACTTCACTCATACTTCAGACTCTCAGATATATCAAATGCAGTAGTTAGAGGTTTAGATAAAAAGCCATGTTTTGATGCTCTTAGAGATGAAAACAGCATCCAAAATGGAGATATTACTTTTAACCAAGAGTTTGACAAAGTTTTTCAACATGTTGACAATGAACTTCTCTTACAAGACAAAGAAAAAACTATTAAGATAAAAAATGAAGGCTCATCTTCGGTAGTGGTCTGGAACCCTTGGATAGAAAAATGTAAAAGAATGAGTGCAATGAAGGATGAGGCTTACAGGGAGTTTGTCTGTATAGAGTCTGCTAATGCCTTTGAGGATTTTGTAGTTTTGAAGCCTAAAGAAGAGCATACTCTAATAGCTACTATTAAATACTAATCCCCAAGAGCCCAAATATCAAAAGGAAGCATCTCTACTTCTGAGAAAGGGTGGGAGATAGTTCCCTCTCTATTCATTGTAACCGCCGTCACCTTTTTTATAGAGTGAGTAAATATATAAGCTTCTAAACTTTCTAGTTTTTTAAAGAGACTTCTCTCATCAGCAAAAGGTTTACATAGAATAATCTCATCTGATGCGGGCAGATAGAAATCAACATCGTCATCATAGTAGCACTCTATATTTGACTTGAGTAGTTCTAAGTAGACCATGTTTTCAAAAAGTCGGCCAAAGTTCTTCTCAACACTCAGAGCACTCTTCAGAGAGGTGTCACAGAGGTATATCTTTTTAGTTGCACGTGAGTGGTTGAATTTTTCAAGCAGATGTATATAGTTTTTCGAGCTTAGATTTTCAAATGATCTGTAGAGCTTATCTTTAGATATTTTTCTGCTCTGTTTAAGTCTCTCATATATGGTAAATGCAGAAACTTTTTGAGACATCATCTTTGCACAGAAGCAGAGTATGTCAAACTCCATCTCTTCTAGGGAGTATTTGAGCGTTTTTTGCAGATAGATATTTCTCTCATCCGAGTGTATCTTATGCATAATGGGAAAACCGCCAAGTTGAAAGAAATGGTTCAGTGCACTCGAATCATATTTGTGTTCATAAGCCAAGAACTCTTCATAATCTAAGGGAAAGAGCTGCAGAGTCTCTAGCATATCAAGCTCATAGTGTATTTCAGATGTAATAATAAGCTGAGAAACATTCACAAACTTTATAGATGGCAGATAGTTGTCTAAAACTAGCACATCAACTCTGTTTTTGTTACAAAATGAAGCTAAGAGAGTGTTGAGTTGATCTATATCTATTCTAATATCACTGCAATCTATATAGAGATAAGAGTTTTTTTTAAGTGAAAGTAGATAATTTTTAACCAATTTACTCTTTCCGCTCTGAGAAATACCATTGATTTGATAAGAATCATCACCGATAAATACTTTTCTGTCATGAAATTTATCAATATGCAGATCAGTTTTATAAAACTCTTCAAGTAAAATTTCCATAATTATCCTAAATTTTGCTGTGTAGAATTTTATCATTTCCTTATTAAAAGGAAATAAATTTAAGCTAAATTCACTTTTTAGCCCCAAAAACCTTGAATATGAAAGTTCATTTGGGTACAATTCGCGACCCTTAAAATACTAGGCAAATAGTTAGGCATGACCTAACGAGTTCTTTAGAAGGAAAAACATGGAAAAAATTCGTTTAAAATTGAAAGCTTACGATCATCGTGTACTTGATAGATCAGTAGCATCAATCGTTGAGGCTGTAAAGCGTACAGGTGCCGTTATTCGTGGTCCGATCCCTTTACCAACAAAGATTCGTAAATATACTGTTTTAAAATCAGTTCACGTTAACAAGAAAGCTCGTGAGCAGTTTGAAATTCGTATGCACGCAAGAATGATAGATATCGTTTCTGCAACACCAGAGACTGTAGATTCATTAATGAAACTTGATCTTGCACCGGAAGTGGACGTTGAAGTTCGCTCTATGGACAAATAGGAGTCATCGTGGAATATATTGTTGAAAAAATCGGTATGAGCCGTACAATCACAGTACCAAGTAAGCCAGTTACTCTTTTAAGAGTTCTTGATACTAAAGTATGTGAAGTTAACGAAGGTACTGCAATTGTAGCTTACAACAGCGGTAAAAAAATGAATAAGTCAATTGAAGGTCAACAGAAAAAATATAGCCTTTCTGCAGAGTTTAACCGTTTTGTTACTTTAGAAGTAGCAAACACTGAAGCTGGTGATTTAGATATGAGTGCATTAGCGGAAGCTAGCGTAGTAAAATCTACATTCAACACTAAAGGTCGCGGTTTTACTGGTGCTATGAAACGTTGGAACTTTGGTGGTGGTCCTGCATCTCACGGTCATAGATTTGGTCGTAGAACAGGTTCTATCGGTAATGCTGAGTGGCCAGGTCGTGTAATGAAAGGTAAGAAAATGCCAGGACATTACGGAAATACACAAAACAGTGTGAAAAATGAGATCGTTTCTTACGATGCTGAAAACAAAATCATTGCGGTTATGGGTTCTGTATCTGGTGCTAACGGTGCTCTAGGTCGTGTAAAGGTAGCTAAATAATGAGCGCAATTATCTTAAATGAAAAAATGGAAAAGGCTTCTGAAGTAGCTTTACCAGAGTCTTTCTCTGGTATTAATGCTCACAATCTTTATCTATATGTTAAGTCAGCTCAAGCTGCACAACGTGCTAACACTGCTACTACTAAAGGTAGAAGTGAAGTACGTGGTGGTGGTAAGAAACCATGGGCTCAAAAAGGTGGCGGGCGTGCTCGTGCTGGTTCTCGTCGTTCTCCTATCTTCGTAGGTGGTGGTAAAGCGTTTGGTTCTAAGAACAATCGTAACTACGATTTAAAAGTAAATAAAAAGCAGAAAAAACTTGCTCTTAACTTTGCTTTAAATGAACATGCACAAAATGGTACTCTTTTTGTAGTTGATTCTATTGAAGTTGCATCTGGTAAAACTAAAGATGCTGCAGCAATGTTTAAAGCTTTAAATCAAAGAGATACTCTTTTTGTTAAATCATTATTAGATGAGAAAACATTTTTAGCATTTGAAAACCTACACCAGACTTATGTTGTAGAGTCAAATGAATTAAATGCTTACTTAGCTGCTAACTATCGTTCAATCGTGATCGAAAAAGCAGTATTCGAAGCACTAACAAGTGAGGCTAAGTAATGGCTGATATTACAGATATTAAATCTATATTATATACAGAGAAGACTCTTGGTATGCAAGAAGATGGTGTTATCGTTGTACAAACATCTCCTCGTATGAACAAAACAGGTCTTAAGGAAGTTTTTCGTGAGTATTTTGGAATCGTTCCATCAAAAATTAACTCACTGAACCAAAACGGAAAAGTGAAAACATTCCGTGGCACAAAAGGTAAGCAGAACGACTTTAAAAAGTTTTATGTAACTTTACCTGAGGGTGCAGAAATAGAAAGTTTGGCGGTATAAGATGGCAATTAAAACTTATAGACCGATAACTCCGGCTCGTCGTTGGTATACAAATGTTGATAGCTCTGACATCACTGCAAAAGCAAGTGTTCGTTCACTACTAAAGAAACTACCAACAACTGCTGGTCGTAACAACAATGGTCGCATCACTTCTCGTCACCGTCAAGCTGGTGCTAAAAAATTATATCGTATTGTTGATTTCAAAAGAAACAAATTCGATATTCCTGCAACTGTAAGTGCTATTGAGTATGATCCGTACAGAAACTGTCGTATCGCTCTTGTAACTTATGCTGATGGTGAGAAGAGATATATCCTTCAACCAAAAGGTCTAGTTGTTGGTGATACAATTTCTTCAGCGGACGATGGTTTAGATGTTAAACCTGGTAACACGATGAAGTTAAAAAATATCCCAGTGGGTACACTGATTCACAATATTGAGCTTAAGACTGGTAAGGGCGGACAGATGTGTCGTGCTGCTGGAACATCTGCTCAGATTATGGGTCGTGATGGTAAATATGTTTCATTACGTATGCCTTCATCTGAAATGCGTTTAGTATTAGGTGAGTGTTTAGCTACTGTTGGAATCGTTGGAAACGAAGAGTTTGCTAACATCGTTATTGCAAAAGCTGGTCGTCAACGTCACTTAGGTATTCGTCCTCAGACTCGTGGTTCTGCGATGAACCCGATTGATCACCCGCATGGTGGTGGTGAAGGTAAAACGAACTCAGGTCGTCACCCAGTTACTCCATGGGGTAAACCAACGAAGGGTGCTAAAACTCGTCGTAAGAAAGCAAGTGATAAGTTAATTATTACTCGTCGTAAACCAAATGCTAAAAGGGTAGGTTAATTATGGCTCGTTCATTAAAAAAAGGTCCATTTGTTGATGACCATTTAAGTAAGAAGATTGAAAAGGCTAAAGCTGAAGGTAATAAAAAACCTATCAAGACTTGGTCAAGAAGATCAATGGTTACTCCAGACATGGTTGGATTCACAATTAACGTTCATGACGGACGTAAATTTGTTCCTGTACATGTTTCAGAGAACCACATCGGTTACAAGCTTGGTGAATTTGCACCAACTCGTACATTTAAGGGCCATAAGGGCTCAGTTCAGAAGAAGGTATAATCATGGCTAGAGCATTATTAAAATTTATCCGTGTTTCACCTATCAAATCTCGTCTTATTGCGAGAGAAATCCAAGGTATGAATGCTGAAGAAGCATTAGCAGCTTTAGAATTCACTCCAAACAAGGCAGCTAAAATTATCTCTAAAGTTCTTGCATCTGCAGTAGCTAACAGCGGTAATGAAGCAGAAGATTGTATTGTTACATCTTGTCGTGTTGACAATGGTCCAGTTCTAAAACGTTTCCGTCCACGTGCTCGTGGTATGGCTTCAGGTATTAGAAAGCCAACAGCACATATCTTAGTAGAAGTGGAGGGTAAATAGTATGGGTCAAAAAGTTAATCCTATTGGTTTACGTCTTGGTATCAACCGTAACTGGGAGAGCCGTTGGTTCCCTAACTTTAAAACAGCTCCAGCTGCTTTAGGTGAAGATCACAAGATAAGAACATTTTTAAAGAAAGAACTTTATTATGCTGGTGTTGCAAACATCATCATTGAAAGAACAGTTAAGAGACTTCGTGTAACTATCGTTGCTGCTCGTCCTGGTATCATTATTGGTAAAAAAGGTGCGGACATTGAGAAACTTAAAAACGCTGTTCAAAAGTTAGTTGGTAAGCCAATCTCTATCAACATTAAAGAAGAGAAAAAAGCTCAGACTTCAGCACAACTTGTTGCTGAAAATGTAGCTACTCAGCTTGAGCGTCGTGTTGCATTCCGTCGTGCTATGAAGAAAGTTATGCAAGGTGCACAACGTTCTGGTGCTAAAGGAATCAAAGTAGCTGTTGCTGGTCGTCTTGGTGGTGCTGAAATGGCTCGTACTGAGTGGTACTTAGAGGGACGTGTTCCTCTTCATACACTTCGTGCTAAGATTGATTATGGTTTTGCAGAAGCTCATACTACATACGGAATTATCGGTGTTAAAGTATGGATCTTCAAAGGTGAGGTACTTACAAAAGGTATTCCAGCTGAAGCAAAAGAAGAGAAAAAAGAGCGTCGTCCTAAACGTGCTCCAAGAAAAGAAAAGGCTGAATAGTTATGTTAATGCCTAAAAGAACAAAATACCGTAAGGTAATGAAGGGTCGTAACCGTGGTTACGCTCGTTCAGGTTACAAGTTAGCGTTTGGTGATATGGCTTTTAAAGCAGTAGAAGCTGGTCGTATCAACTCTCGTCAAATAGAGTCTGCGCGTATCTCTGCTACTCGTCACATTAAGCGTCAAGGTAAAATCTGGATTCGTGTATTCCCAGCTAAGCCATTAACTGCTAAGCCTCTTGAGACTCGTATGGGTAAAGGTAAGGGTGCAGTAGATCAGTGGGTTATGAATATTAAGCCAGGTCGTATAATTTTTGAAATGGCTGGTATCCCAGAAGATATCGCTCGTGAAGCATTAACTCTTGCTATGCACAAGCTACCATTCAAATGTAAAATAATCACTGCGGAGATGAACAATGAAATATTCTGATTTAGCAGGTAAAAACTCAGCTGAACTTCAAGCTATGCTTAAAGAGAGAAAAACTGAGCTTTTCACTTTAAAAATTAAACAAAAGATGATGCAACTTCAAGACACGAGTGAACTACGTGTTGCTAAAAAAGATATTGCTAAGATCAACACTGCATTAACTGCAGTGGCAAAGTAGGGGTTATCGATGACACATAAACGTGAAATTCAAGGTAACGTTGTAAAAATTGCAGGTGACAAAACAGTAACTATCGTTGTTGAGCGTCGTGTAATGCACCCACGTTACCACAAAGTTGTAAAACGTTTCAAAAAGTACTTAGTACATGATGAGCGTAATGAAGTTAAAGTTGGAGATCAGATTATTGCAATCGAGTGTCGTCCACTTTCTAAGACTAAATCTTTTAGACTTAAAACAGTAGTATCAGGAGCTAAGTAATGATCCAAGGTTTTACTCGTTTAGTAGTAGCTGATAATACAGGTGCTAAAGAGATTATGTGTATTAAGGTACTTGGTGGTTCTAAGCGTCGTTACGCATCAGTAGGTGACGTTATCGTTGCTTCTGTTAAAAAAGCGACTCCAACTGCTAAAGTTAAAAAAGGTAAAGTTGTTAAAGCTGTTATCGTTAGAACTGCTAAAGAGATTCACCGTGAAAATGGTTCTCTTATCCGTTTTGATGACAATGCTGCAGTTATACTTGATGACAAGAGAGAGCCTATCGGTACTCGTATTTTCGGACCTGTTGGTCGTGAAGTACGTTACGCAGGATTCATGAAAATTGTATCTCTTGCACCGGAGGTTGTTTAATGGCAAAGTTTAATTTCAAAAAAGGCGATACTGTAGAGATTATCGCTGGAGATGACCGTGGTACTAAAGCTACTGTACTTGAAGTACTAGTTAAAAAGAACAAGGTTATCGTAGAGGGTTGTAAAATAGCTAAGAAAGCTGTTAAACCAACTGAAGAAAACACTAAAGGCGGACATGTTAGTAAAGAGATGCCTATCGATGTTTCAAATGTACGTAAAGTGGAGGCATAATTAGATGGCACGCTTAAAAGAAAAATATTTAGGTTTAAAATCTGAGCTACAATCTGAGCTTGGTATTAAAAACCCTATGCAGACTCCGGCACTAGATAAGATTATTATCTCTGTTGGTGCTGGTTTCGCAATGAAAGATAACAAGCTTATCAAAAACATTGAAGATACTATTAC